>DASPTR010000120.1:0-10688 GCA_035623315.1 Candidatus Acidiferrum sp.
AGTGGTCAAAACTTTGAAGGCTCTGGCAGAAATTCCCGCGGAGGAGAGGTCTGCCGATGTGAAACGCACGATCGAGAAGGGAGCTGAGTATTTGCTTAAGCATCATATTTACAAGAGAAGCCACGATCTGACTAAGGTGTCAAAGACCGAGTGGTTGCATTTTGGGTTTCCATTGATGTGGAATACTGATGCCTTGGAGATTTTAAGCATTTTGACGAGGCTGGGCTATCGTGATAGTCGCATGCAGAAGGCCGTGGATTTGGTCGTCGCAAAACAGGATGCAAATGGCAAGTGGAGACTAGAACGCAGTTTCAACGGTCGGTTTCAGGTCAACATTGAACAAAAAGACAAACCAAGCAAGTGGATTACGTTGAACGTGCTCAGGATCCTGAAACAATTCTACACCAAATGAGCTTTCGCGCGCCTTGCCAGCTAGCTACAATGAAACTAGCTTTTGGAATTGTTATTCTTTCTTTCTCTTTCAAAATAGCGTGCGCTAAAGAAGCATTGTCCATGCATAACAGAACAGTTATGACAACCAACATGGAGACAGATGAAGCTCATCTGGCTACATTACTGAAATTGCTAAGACAGAAGACGAAGGAAGATCTACTGGAAAAGCCAACAGTAGCACCCAAAACGGTATAATTTACAGTCTAGGAATGGTAGCCCGGGAGAGATTCGAACTCTCGTCAGCGGCTCCAGAGGCCGCCATGTTTGACCACTGCACCACCGGGCTTTGTTCGGTCAGAATTTAGCATTGGGTGATTTAATAACTTTAGCGCATGATCAAAATTGGAGGAGCGTGTGGAGGGTTAAGTCTGTTTTTTCGTGGCTTCTTTTATGCAGTAGCATTCTTGGCTGCTTGGGTTCCAGTCTTCGCAGCACCAGAGCGTGTCTACGAGGGGGTTCTTGTCTTCTTGGAAGCGTCTGCTGCAGAATAGTTGATTCGGATAATTGTATACTGTGTGGTTGCCGCAGTTGCCGCAGTATTTTCGTTTAACGGTGTTTTCTTTCATTCAGACTCCTCGACCGCAAGTTTTTCATGCCCGCCGTTGGCTACTCGTTTGAAGTCAGCGCTTAATCTTTCTATGACTGAAGCTACCATTATCGGAAAGACTATGGTAGCATCGCTGAAGACCATGACTTTGTCGGCTCGACTCTTTACTTTTCCCCAGCTCACCGTTTCTTCCAAAGTGGAACCTGACAACCCGCCTGGCTCAGGACGGTCCATAGTGATTATCACAGCATAGTCCATACCCTTCTTCGACGCAAGAGCGGCTGACT
Organism: Candidatus Acidiferrum sp.; assembly: GCA_035623315.1. Lineage (GTDB taxonomy): Archaea > Thermoproteota > Bathyarchaeia > Bathyarchaeales > Bathycorpusculaceae > DASPTR01. Next base: position 1,288 of record DASPTR010000120.1, read on the forward strand.
GAATAGTGTTTCTGGGCACTCCGCCGCCTATGATCACCATGCCATTCTTTGCAGACCTGTTGCAGAGACCGACTATCCTCGGCACATCTTTGAAGGCATCCAACATCAACCTGTGTTGAACGTTTTTTCGCGATTCATGAAGCCAGTGCACAAAACCGAACTCTGAGTCACGAACCGCTGGAAGAAAAACGGGAACGTTAGTCTCGTATGCGGCGCGAAGAATCGAATTCGGATCATGAAGCCTCTTTCCCAATTCGTATGCAAACTCGTCTGACGATAGGCTCTTCCCCACATTTTCCGAGGCGATTTCGTCGAATATCGATGAGGCCTTGTAATCCAGCTTGATAAAGTCTTCTTCAGGCACAAAAACATCGTAAATACGGTAAATATGGTACTTGTACAACGTCGAATCATCGACGAGCCAATGACCCTTATAATGGTGACCGCCTAACGCTTCTATCGTGTCATGAACCATGTTTGCTCCTGTACTTACAACGACGTCAACCAGCCTTTCACGAATTAAATCAGCAATCAGCGAACGCATACCCGCAGGAACAACCGCACCAGCCACGCCTAGAAAAATCGTGCAAGAATCGTCCCGAACCATCCGCTCATAAATGTCACAAGCATCCGAAAGCCTGCCTGCGCCGAAGGAACAAGAATTCTTAAACTGCTGAATCAGCTCGTCAACCGAAAGTTTACCCGCAACCCGGACATGCTGAACGGGTTCTCCCAGAAAATCACGTCTCTCCATTCTCACCACGCGGATACAACTTCATTAGCAGACTAAGCAAAAATATCTTTCTACACACGTTGAAAAGAAATATTCAAGAAACCCGCCACAGAAAGCATCGAAGTCAACCTGAAACTCATCAGTTCAGAATTGTCAAATTCTCTCTTCAGCAGCAGGCAACAGAATTCATTCAGAACAAGTGTACGAGCAGCCTTTGGCTTCTCAGTTTTGCTAATCTACCAGATTACCTTGTAGCAATCATTTCTTCTTGTGCAGTTCCAGCAACATCTTTGGCAGACGTAAACGAAGGAGGATTCTTCGTTGGACCTAGGCATACACATTTTAAGTGTCCTATCCTTGGTCTTGCAAAAGAGACATTCCAACGGGTCTTCCCAATTCAACATAGCTCATTCATCTCATATAAATCAACAGCTCAGTCACCGCAAAATAACAAAGATACAAGAATCGAGAAAAGTCTTAAATGATGCGTCGCTTACTTGTCCGTGTACGCCTTCTGACCATCAGGAGACAGACGCTTTGGAAATAAGCAGGAAAAAACTTCGCGAAGAGGTTCTGGAGAGAATCAAATACGTCAAGACATGCGTGTTGGCAAGAGAAGTCTGCCTCATGGTAAGAACCAACAGGGCCGTCCTCAACCCCGAAGACGTCAAGGAAATATGCCTCTCCATATCGAAGCTCTGCAAAGAAGAAGGCTGCAAGGAACCCAGCGAAATCTGCCAAAAAGCCGCTGAGGCTGTTGGCACGCGGGCAGAGGAGAAGTATCTTGAACTCTGCGCACAGAGCTGCATGAAATGCGGCGAATCAAGAAAGCCAAGCACACCGCAAATAGTGCCTGAGAACAAGTCACCGTACGTGTCATGAGCAGGTTTTGCGAAAACTCTTATAAAAGCGAAGAATCAATCGTTCAATATCAACAGCACAAAAATGGAGAACAGAAAAATTGTATATTGCTCCGTTCGTGCCCTCACCGCCACAAGTGGTTCAGAGAATGCTAAATCTCGCAGAATTGAAGGCAGGAGAAGTGTTCTTCGACCTAGGCTGCGGAGACGGCAGAACGGTAATAATGGCGGCTAAGGATTTTGGCGCACGTGCCGTAGGCGTCGAACTGCGCGAGGACCTCGTCAAAAAAGCCCTAGGCACCATCTACGAGCAGAACCTTCAAAACAGGATAACCATCGTCAACGCAGACATGTTCAACGTGGACCTAACATCCGCTGACGTCATCTTCCTATACTTGACGACGAGTGCCAACGAAAAAATAAAGCCGAAACTCGAATCTGACCTCAAAAAAGGCGTCAGAGTAATCTCTCACGACTACGAAATCACAGGGTGGAAACCATTCAAGACCGAAAACTACTGCGAAAACGAAACCCTCGGATATCCATCGCACACGTTGTATCTTTACAGAAAACCCTGAAACAGTGAATCCTGATGCCCCCGGCCCCGTTCAAAACCTCCATCAGGGTAACGTGGGCAGACACCGACGCCGCTCAGGTTGTACATTACTCAAATTATTTCAGGTTCTTCGAAAAGGCCGAAGAAGAATTCTACAGGCACCTAGGATTCAGCTTCACCGACCTGCACCTCAAAGGACTCTGGTTTCCCCGAGTCGAAGCCTTCTGTCAGTATAAGAAGCCGGCAAGGTTCAACGACCTCCTCGAGGTGCAAATCACCGTGGGAGAATTAAAAGAAAAATCAGTCCGATTCGAATTCAACGTTTTCAACAAGGAAAAAGCCGTGTTGCTCGCAACGGGCTACGTCATCGTCGTGACGGCGGACAAGCAAACCGGAAAAGCCACGGAAATCCCCGAAGAAATCGCGGATAAACTCAAGCCTTTCCTCAAATAGGTTAATTAAGAAACGTGAGCCTGAAAGTCGTTGTGACTGAGAAAATGCAGTATGTTCCATGGCGGTTCATCGCAGACTGGAGATGCACAGGATGCGGCGACTGCTGCAAACTCTACAGCGTCGTCATAAACTTTCACGAGTGGCTCAAAATAGTCAGAACATACGGCGTGGAACAAACCAGCCCTGGAATAAGCAAACTGTTCATCAAGAGAAGAGAAGACGGCTCATGCACCTTCCTTGATAACATGCCAAACGGATACGCGTGCGGAATACAACACATGAAACCCGCAGCATGCCAGCTCTGGCCGTTTAAGATACTGGCAAGACCAGAATATGGTTATCCAAAAGAAGCAGCATACCCAATCCTTGGACCGAACCTCTTCATATACGGAGATCCCATGTGCCAAGGCATCAGATACGGAAACCCAACGACCGAATTCGCCAACTACACACTCAGAGAATTCGCAGAACTCTCCCTGGGAATCCGCAACAAACAACAAAGAACAACCTCAAACATGAGAATCCCCTCATTTCACAGAAACCCGTGGCAACTCAACCGAGGCTACTAGAAAGGCCCTAGGGCGACAAACGGCAGCTAGACCAGCATAAGAATAAGGAAAAAGGACAAGGTTGATCTTATAATCGCTTGGAAATGATCAGGATGACAAGAACCAAGGCTGCTCCAATTTTACCATTGATTGCGGTTCTGCTCTTGGCTTCTCTCGCAATCCTTGCAGTTCCAGCGGCAGCAGCGCCTTCGATTGATCTTGAAGAGTTTCATTGGAACAGCTTTCCAATCTCGGTCTACGTGGAAATGAACCAGTGGAGTCGACCAGATTATGCGGTGGCCATTCGAGAGGCGCTCGACAACTGGTTAAGAGCCATCTGGAATTTCACTCTATCAAACTACACCGCCCCTAGCCTTGTCCGGCCACTTTTGATGATCAGCTACAATTACTACGTGGAGAATTCGAACTCAACAGCCAACCCAGACGTGATTATCTCCTTCGTTCCAGACATTATGAGCGGCGGCGCCATCGGACTGACTACGTACAACTATGATAGCCGCCACGACGTCTACTCACCCATCATCATCAACATAACCACGTACTCCGCATCAGCACCTGACCTCTTCGTCGAAGACGTGGCAATGCACGAGTTCGGGCACACTTTAGGAGTGGGACATGCATCTACGCAATTCGTGCAGGACGGATACCCAGAAATCATGTACTATGCTTCGTCTAAGACTAGGATCAGCTTCCCATCCACTCTGGACATTTATGCGCTCACACAGCTCTACCAAGGATACTTCAACCAGACAGTCCAGTTACCAGCGAACATACCGTACCTCGTGCTTCCAGAAGGTTCCCTGCCTCCTCAGCCCCCAGAAACACCGTTCTGGCAAACGTATTTCCAATATGTCCCAGCTATCGCAGCAACCCTAATCATCTTGATTCCAATACTAGTAATTGCCGCGATCACAATGAGAAGAAAAAAGACTGAAAGCCCTCCGCCGCTTCAAACACCACCTCCGCCTCCGCCAGAGGCTCCTCCACCCACAAATTCACAGCGGTGCAGACAGTTAAATCGAGACAGTTGCCACCAATCCAATAAGCGCGAAAACCCCACACCAATAACAAAGTCTGCAGAGGTTGCCTCATGGTAGGACCGAAGATAGGCTTATCGATGCTTTACTGCTTCAGTGAACCCTTCCAGAAAATGACAAGCCATCTCGCCGAGGCTGGAACAGAGTACATCGAGATCGTGGACGACGGCCCTCACGAACTCAACAAACAGAGAGTAGCCGTACTGAAGGAAATCGGAGCCTCTCACGGCTTGAAATACTCGGTACACGCCCCCTTCTTTGATATCAACATCGCCTCACCGGTGAGTAACCTGAGGCGAGCCATGCTGAAACGACTTGAACAATCAATCATGCACACTCAAGCCTTAGACGCTTACCTCTGGATCTTTCACCCTGGAAACAACACCGGAATAAGCTCTTTCTACCCCGGCATAGAGTGGCTTCAAAACCAGAAAAGCATACAAACCCTCATCAAAACCGCAAATGAATACGGAGTAAAAATTGCCATAGAAAACATTCCCGAACCATACCCTGGACTAATGAAAAACGTCGAAGACTTCAAAAAATTCTATTCCCAATTTAAAGGCGACCTCAACATGGTCCTAGACGTTGGACACTCAAACGTCAACGGACAGACTGAAGCACTCTTCACAACTTTCCGACCCAAAATCGTGCACATGCATATAAGCGACAACGACGGCTCAGGCGACCAACACCTAGGCATAGGCCGCGGAACCATCGATTGGAACAGACTAGCAGCACTCATGAAAAAAACCGCTTACGACAGCACAGCGATCATTGAGAGCACAGAACATATCGAAGAAAGCCTGCAAAAACTGAAACAACTATTCAACTAGTCGTCGCACAGCGGGATCTCCAGCTTCATGAAGTCCTCTGCCGCTTGAGTATTCTCAAAAATCTTCTTCGCCTGTTTCACCAGCCTCGCAAGCTTGCTAGCATCTTCATACCTTGCACTGATATGCGTTAAGATCAGCCTTTCCACTTTGGCACTCTTCGCGTCGCGAGCAGCTTGGCTAGGAGTCGAATGGCCGTCTTCTGCTGCTCGATCCTTGAGGCTATCGTCAAAAGTGGCTTCGTGAATGAGTAGGCTTGCTCCAGCAGCCAGCTTTTTGAGGTTCTTGAACGGCCTCGTGTCGCCCGTGTAAACGATCTTTCTCGCCTCTCTAGGCTTCCCGACGACTTCAGACGGTTTCACGATTCTGCCACCCTTAAGCTTGACTTCATGTCCCTGTTGAAGCCGAGACCAAAGCGGCCCCTCAGCGATGCCTAGGGCCTTGGCCTTTTCAGGGTAGAACTTTCCCGGCCTAGGCTTCTCCACCAGCGCATACGCGAAGCCCTTAATCACGTGATTTGCATATGCTGCCTGAACAAAGTATTCTGTTTCTTCGCAGACTATGCCTTCCTCTTCCAACTCGTGAATTTCAACTTGAAAAGTGAGAGCGAACTGCACCGTTTCCTTGATGCATTCCATGAACTCTGTTATGCCAGGCGGACCGTAAACGTCAAGTTTTCTCTCCCGGCCGAGCAGGGCCATCGTCTGCATCAGTCCAGGCAAACCTAACACGTGGTCTCCATGCATGTGCGTGATGAAAATCTTCATCTTCCGATGGAAGCCTCCTCCAGCCTTCACCATCTGCCTCTGGACGCCCTCGCCGCAGTCAAACATTATCTGCTCACCTTTACGTACAATCAGAACAGCCGGCAAACCCCTACTGCTCGTCGGGACGCTTCCGCCAGTTCCCAAAAAGATCACGCGAAGACTCATGTTCTACACCTTCTCGAACACCACGATTTCCCTGGTCAAGCTTCGATGAACATAAACAAAGTGAGACTCGACAAACTTATAGCCTAACCTCGCACCGATCTGCCCGATCTTAAGCGTCCTCGGCGAAGCCATACACACGCGCCTTCCCTTACTCAGCAGCGAATCAGCATTGACTAGGAGTTCTTCAACTATCTGCCTTGTGGTCCGCTTCAGCGTGGTCGAGGATATGCCGTAAGGCGGATCAGTCACCACACAATCAGCCGTGGTTAACGGTGACCAGCGCATGTCGGCAACGACGACGCCTTCTGGCACGATTTTAAAATGAGACAAGTTACGACGGGTTCCCCGCACCATGCGACGCTGAACATCTAAACCAAAAGCCCGACAACCGATAAGCGACGCTTCGATCAGCATAGTTCCAGTGCCGCACATCGGATCAAAAACAAGATCCCCTGCTCTTGGCTGAGCCAGATTCACCATACACCTCGCGAGCTTAGCCTGCATGGCCGAAGGATGAAAAAAAGGCTTCTTTCTCGGCCTTCGCTCAACGAAAGGCTTCGCCGGAATCTCAGCAAGCTTCACCCCAAAAACAAACCTGCGCTCCGTCAAAACCCCCATAAGAGTCTTGTTTGGACTCTTCAATTTCACGCGGGCGCCTCGGTTTTTGTCTTGCACCAGCCTGCCGATGGTCCTCTCAAGCGTCATCTCCCTGATCTTCGGAGCATAACTCCTGACGCGCCTCACGCGGACCGCGAAACTCTCGCTCTCAGTCAAAGCTTCATCCAAGTTTACGGCCCGCATATTCCTGACTATCGTGCTCATTTCAGCTTCACAATTGAAAAGCTCCAGCCCACAAAATCGGGTCAGAGCCGCCCTCCGTTTCACGGCTTCCACACAGTCTGGTTCAGCCTCGAGCCTAATGACCTGGTCAAGCCTCTCGATAACCTCAAAGACAAAACCCTCAGCCTCAAGAACCGCCTTCAACTCCGAAGCTGGAAGATCCTCATGCTCGCCTGAGAGGAAGAAAAACAGTTTCGCCACGCTGATGCTCCTTCAGCCAACCAATTTCTTGGCAATAAGGGGCGCCAGCGAGACCTTACTAACATGGCAGGGCACGCTGTCCGTGCCTACTATTTCCTCTACTCCAGCATCAAGTATACGTTTTTCGGCATCCCCGATCAAGAGCGGATGAACGCATGATGAATAGATCTTCTCTGCCCCAAGCTCCATCACAATTTTAGCAGCAGCAACGATAGTCCCGCCGGAACTGATTATGTCGTCAAAAATTATCACGGTCTTACCTTTGACTTCAAGCGACCTCTTCTCGATGCTAACCTGCCCAGTGTAACGGTCTCTCTGCTTTTCCAAGCAGCCGAAACCCCCCTTCAACACTCTTGCAGCTTGCTCCGCAATGTATGTTGCACCCTCATCGGGAGCGAGAGCGAAGGCCCCCTCCAAACCTTGCTGTTTGAAATACTCAGCCAACAACGGAATCGCCGAGACAGTTTCAGCAGGCATCGGAAACCTGCTCAGAATCTTGTCCTGATGCACATTAACCGTCAACAGACTATCAACGCCCGCGACTCCCAGAATGCTGGCGACTGCCTCGGCACTCAACGCCTCGCCAGGCAAGAAGACCTTGTCTTGGCGAGCATAGGCCAAGTAAGGCACGACTGCTCTTATCTCCTGGGCACCGCTTCTTCTCGCCGCGTCCGCCATCAAAGCCAGCTGGATAATTCTCGAATCTTGAGGAGGACTCGTCGTTTGAACGATGACCGCCACATCATCTTCCATGTCCCCCTCCAACCGTATGTAGGATTCCCCGTCTGGAAAATTCTTGCTGGCCACAGGCACCCTCTCGGCGTGTAGCAGGTCCGCTATTTTTTCTCCAAGCTGCTTCGATGATGGCCCCAGAACTATCTTCATCATTCTCGCCGAGACTAGATGCAGCATGATTGTCTTTTAGATTTTTCCAGATGCCTTGTGCTTCTCGATTATTTCCTTCGCTCTGTCCATGCGGATCTTTCTTTCTTGAACCATCTTCTCAGCGACCAAATCAACAAGCTCACCAGTCGCGCCTGCTGCCACAGCAATGTTCCTCGCGTGAAGACTCATGTGACCCCTCTGAATTCCCTCGCTCGCCAAAGCCCTCAAAGCTCCAAGATTCTGAGCGAGACCCACCGCTGCGAGAACCTCGCCGAACTCGTTAGCCGTCTTCACGCCTAAAATCTTCACGGCGATCTTCGCTATGGGATGAGTTCGCACGGCTCCGCCGATCAGTCCTACTGCCATAGGCAATTCTATTGAACCGACTAGATCGCCATTCTCGTTCTTCTCCCAAATGGAAAGCGAAGTGTACTTGCCGTTTCTCGCCGCGTAAGCATGTGCCCCAGCTTCGATTCCACGGTGATCATTACAAGTTGCGACTACGACGCCTATTATGCCGTTCATTATGCCCTTGTTATGCGTGGCAGCACGATAAGGGTCGGCCTCCGCAAAAGCAGAAGCGTTCACTATGCCATCCACGACTTCTGCTCCGCCAACAGCCTGTTTCGGCACGATGCACCACGCTCTCACTAGACGTTTTACCGCCAAATTCGAAATTATGCGAAGGAGAACCTTTCCTTTGGCCACACGTTCGATCACGGGCGCCACAGCCTCAGCCATAGTATCCACAGCGTTGGAACCCATAGCGTCACGACAGTCCACATGCAACTCCACTATGAGCATCTGACCCTTAGACGTGTCAATCACCTTTGCCTCCAAATCCTTGGCTCCCCCACCTGCAGAAACAAGCACAGGATCCTGCTCGTTCGCCTTCTGCAATATTTCCGCTTTGGCCTGGTGAAGCCGCATCTTCGCAGCATACGGATCCTTGACACCTACAACCTGAACTTGACCAATCATTACCGGAGCCGTGCTACTTGTATGAAAGCCTCCGCCGTCCCGCACCATCTTCGCCGCGTAGCTCGCAGCAGCAACCACCGAAGGCTCCTCGATAGCCATCGGAATCAAGTAATCATGCTCATTAACGAGAAAGTTGACGGCTATACCCAACGGCGACGGGAACATGCCTACAACATTTTCAATCATGCGATCAGCCAAATCTAAAGGCAAAGAACCAGAGTTCTGAAGCATAACGGCTTCCTCGTCCGTCAGAGAAGCAAATTCCTGAATAACCTTCAAACGTTCCTTTGGGCTGAGCTTGTAGAAACCCGAGATTGATGAAGACCTGCTCAATTTCACCACTATTCTTCAAACCTTACGTTGGAAATATGACATTACTTCCAGCCTTTTCCGCTTTTAAGCTTTGACGGACTCTCTGCAACTTCCCTTTCACAGCTTAGTTCATCGTGAAAATCCATGCGGGCGTGCGTGTTGTGTGATGCTATCTTTTTGGAAGTGCAACAGCGGAGATTCCGAAGCGT
>DASPTR010000121.1:0-9037 GCA_035623315.1 Candidatus Acidiferrum sp.
CACAAATGGACGATCGAATCCCTGCCATCCGTGGATGAAGTCTTCAAGGAAGTCTCAGAAACCCTCAAAGTTGGCAAAGTGGAAAAGTACGGACCAGACGAGCTGCCTGCAGGGCCAGAACTTCAAAGTGCAAAAGAAATAATCGTCGTCGAAGGAAGAGCTGACATAATAAACCTGATGCGATGCGGACTCTTGAACACCGTCGCACTTGAAGGAGCAAAGGTCCCGGAAACCATAAAAACTCTCACTAAAGAAAAGGAGGCGACGGCTCTGCTTGACGGCGACAGAGGCGGAGACTTGATCCTGAAAGAGCTTCTGCAGGTCACGAACGTGAAATATGTCGGCAGGGCCCCAAGAGGCAAAGAAGTCGAAGAACTGAACTGCAAAGAAATCTTTGATGCCATAGAAGCCAAAGTCGCTGTCGAAGACTTATTCAAACCTAAGCGGACTGAAAGGCCAAAGGTGGAGGTTCCAAAAGGAATCGCTGAAATTGCGAAGGCCCTAGAAGGAACGTTGGAGGCCGTATTACTTAACGAGAAGCTTGAACAGGTAGAACGCATGCCTGTCAACCAGCTGGCTGATAAGCTTCAGGAAATCAAAGGAGTAGACACGGTAATCTTTGACGGCATCATCACGCAGAGAATAGTAGACGTGGCAAGCGAGAAAAACATAAAGAAGATCATTGCCTCAAGAGTATCTGACGCGGTTAAGCCGTCGTTGACCGTTCAGCTGACGACGTTCTCAGAGATCGTGGAAGGCTAACTTCCGAAGAAGTCCGTCAGCTTCTTGCTTTCTTTTTCGTTCGTTTCGCTTTCCAGTAATTGCTGTTCGTTGATGCCGAAACTGGCCAAGATGCGAGCGGCAGCAGGAACGACTTGTTTTGTCACGTAGTATTCAACGTCTACTTCATCATAAGTGGCAAACATGTACGGCTTGACCCTATCGTAGAGACGTCCATTGCCACGTATGACCACATATCCTACCTTGTCGCCTACAGATAGTTCCCACCCTTTCTTCTTCAGCATTCGGGCAGCCTCAACGTGTGCGGCCTTCACCTCATATTCTTCCACGGGTTTCGTCAAAGTTTTCCATATTATCAGATCACGATAATCCACTCGTTTTTGTCTGAGCTCGTAGATGAATTGCTGCACGAATTTCGCAGCTTTCGCGGGTGATTGCTCCTTGAGCACGATTTCTAAGACTTCTTCCTGAACTTTCTTAGCAACGACAGCCCAATCTCCGCGCATAACTTCTAAGCCAACGATGTCAAGCTTTCCGTCTGGCAACAGTCCTGCGTACCGCTTTTTTGCTTCAGTGAAGAAGATTCGCACGTATTCATTGTCACGGCTGATTTCCAATCCCAGTTTCTCTTTGATCTCTTCGAGAAACCTGTCAATTTTCTTCGGGTCATTCTTCACGAATATGCTGTCAGTATCCCCGTAGATCACGTCCAACTTTTCGTTTTTTGCTATTTTAATCGTGTTGACGATTACGTGTCTTCCCCAGGCCGCCGCGGCTTCAGCCACGGGCTTCATGTACCATCTGGCGCCGGTCCAACCCGTATATCCATACATCGCGTTGGTTATCACCTTCAAGGCTTTCTGCCGAGCATCCAAGACACGATACTCTGAACTGTTGGAAGCAGTCTTTTTCATCTTCGAGCGAATCTTGCTTCGTAGGTCGATGAGGTCTAACAACGCTTGCTTGTAAAAGCCAGCAGGCTCCTTTCGGAATCTGTACTTAACCTCTGGAGTCTCGTACGCTCCTTGTTTAGGTTCCGATTCCGTCGGAGGAACGTAAGTGTCAGGCGACAGATTGTAGTTTATCATTATGTTGGGGTACATGCTTTTGAAGTCCAATGTAACGACGTTTTCGTGCATTCCAGGCTTGGGCTCAAGTACTATGGCTCCTGGGTACGGCCGATATGGTTGCTCGATCCTCTTTGGAACAAGTTCACCTGCTTCACGTGTGCGTTTGATCAAGAACCATTCGACTCTAAAGCCTGCAGCCGCTGTTCCAACATGATCCAGCGGTAAACCCACGAGACCTGATAGTTGCATCGAAAAATCCATGATGGCCTCAGCGATTCCCATGACACATCGAGCATTATCCAGAGAGAACCTTTTCAACACCTCACGCTTGGTCTTGTCGTCCCAATACCCTGCCACGTCGGTGTCTTCGATGAGAATTCGATCTTCAATTTTCATTATCTTCAGATAATCGGCCAAATTTCCCAGAGTCTTGACTTTGACCTCTGGAAACTCGTCAGCATAATCTGACAGGTCCAAGTTTGCTCTGCCAGTTATCGAAACATGACCATAGACGCTCCTATGAGGCTCAGTTTTGGTTCTATCAACATACAGATGTAATCCGAGTCGTCTGCATCTGCCTAGGAGGTATGGCCAGTCTTTTTCGTTCACGCCATAGCCTACGATGATGTCAGGATTGTAATCTCGAACGTAAGAAATGAAATCCTCGATGATGGGCTTGTCATCCTTGGCTTCGTCCATCCAGAATTCTTTCGTTTCACCAGTATTTGTTACAACAGAAATTCCGATCACAGGATTCTTGTCAGGCTTAGGTGAGCCTTCTCTGCTGTAGCATGTTGTCGTGAACCCCAAGGTCTTCAAGAATGGGGCATCAGCTCTTTCAAGAAGCTTCGGCTTGGACTTTGCCTCGTAAACGTGGTCAACCTGAAAGTCCGTGGCTGATTTTTCTTCAACAACTTCTACTTCATGCCAGCTGCAGGGAACGACTTCGTTGTCGATGAGGTAGCGCATGGAAAATCGAATATCGTCTTCGAAACAGTCGGTTACACCTTCGACGCTTCGAAGAGCCTTTGCGCATTTTGACATGGAGTCAGCATCGCTGCAGTAGACTTTGAGGGCTTTCACAGGTCTCCCGAAAAGCCTACGTTCAACAACCTCAAGCTTCTCAATTGAAGAATATCCTTCACGTTCAATCTCTCCCATCACTCTTGATGGATCTGCACCAGCATCGACTGTGACATAGAAATAGTCGACGAAGCTTCGGTCAACTATCAACACTCTTTTTCCTGTGCTCTCAACACCCCAAAGATATGTCTCGGTTCCTTTGCCCTTAACTTCATAGTTGATATCGAGGAGCCAAAAACTAATTTTCATGGCGGTTCCCTTGCTGCAGACAATGAACATTCGAATTGCTCCTGCTTTTAACACTTTATTTGTGTTGCAACAAGCTCAGAAACCACGCACAGATTCGATTGTAGTGCGCAATTCGTTTTATAGCTGGGCTACACCTACTGTTAAGTCTCAGGCGCTGATTCGATGAGGCTTAAAGCTTGAAAATCCTGGAGAAAAACCTGGATAAAGGATTCATCAAAATCGTTCCTGAGACATTCGATGATCTGTGGCATTTGTACAACATCATCTGCAGAAATGATGAGGTCTATGCTTTCACCACGCGGGAGATTAAACCTGATGAGAAGTACGCTAGACCCGGCCGCGGGGAAAGAGTCTCAGTTTTCTTGGGAGTCAAGGTTGAAACGGCGAGCTGGGACAAGCTTCTCGGTAGGCTCAGGGTTCATGGCACTATCTGTGAGGCGCCTGAAAGCGTTCCAACGGGGGCGCATCACACTATCAGCATCGCTTTGAACACGCCTGCTACGATCGTGAAGGAAGAATGGCCGAAGCATCAGCTTGAAAGACTGAACAGGGCAAGCAGGACGTCCGAAAAACCTGTGATAATTGTCTCGATAGACGATGAAGGCTACGCTATTGCATCGACGGCTCAGTATGGTATACATGAAAGGATGGAAGAAAGAACAAAGCTGCCTGGAAAGCTTCAGACGGAAAAGCGGACTGATGCGGTTAGAGGATATTTCATGAAGGTTATGAACAGTCTGCGGGGGATTTGGGAATCGACACATGATCCGATCGTGATCATCGGTGTAGGATATGTGAAGAACGATTTCGCAAGTTTCCTCCAAGAGGAAGCCGACGACATTGCAGCATCAGTAATCGACGTAAAGAGTGTCAACAACGGTGGCATGGCCGGCGTAAACGAAGCCTTGCGCTCAGGGATCCTGTTGAAAGCCATGAAGCGGCTGCGAATCGGCGAAGAGGCTGAAATAATAGAGGAGATCCTGAAAAGACTTGGAAAAGGCGAGGCAACCGTCACTTATGGACTGGAGCAAGTGGAAAGGGCCGCGAAACTTGGTGCTGTCGAAACATTCGTGTTGGCTGATTCGATTCTTCGTGAGTCTTCGGATGAGCAGCGCTTGCGCTTGGAAGAGATCATGAGGGAGGTGGAAAGAAAAGGGGCTTCGGTGGTCGTGGTCAGCACTGAGCATGAGGCAGGTGCAAAGCTTGTCGCGCTAGGCGGAGCGGCCTCAACTCTTCGTTTTCCCATGCATCAAACTGAATAGCAGTTTTGTTTGACTGCGAAGAATCGAAAAAGTTATTGTGTCGAATCAAACCTATATGTAAGTGCGTCCAATAGGAATTATGCGCAATTTAAGGATATGATTTGAAGAATGGCCGTGAGAAAACCTTCGGTGAAGATTCAGAACATTGTTGCTTCAGCTGCTCTCAACCAAAGAATAAGCTTGAAGCAGATAGTTCAGAAGTTTCCTCAAGCCGAGTATAGTCCACACGTTTTTCCGGGGCTTGTTTTCCGGCTGAAGAAGCCGAAGACGGCTACTTTGATTTTTGAGACGGGAAAAATGGTGTGCACTGGGGCTAAGTCGGAGAAGGAGGCTGCGCAGGCGGTCATGAAGGTCACGAAGGAACTGAAGAGTCATGGTATACCGATCGCAAGCAAGCCTGTGGTCACCATTCAGAACATCGTTGCGTCGGCTGAATTAGGCGGAGAAATCGACTTGGAAAGCGTCGTTTACAAGCTGAAAAGGGTCATGTACGAGCCTGAACAGTTTCCAGGGGCTGTCTACAGAATGGCCGAGCCTAAGGTCGTGTTCCTAATCTTCTCAGCTGGAAAACTAGTGTGTGTAGGAGCAAAGAGGGAAGAGGACGTTTTCACCGCTGTGGACAACATTCAAAGAGTCTTGCAAGAACAGGAGCTCATCTTCTACCCGAAGTGAAGCTGAACATTTTTCATGAAGCGGATGTCAATCTTCTTCGAACCGCCGGGTTTTGATCAGCAAGCCGACTGAGCGCCGTTTCAAAAGTATCATCTTCAGACACTTCTATCTTGACGAAGACTCCTGTTCTGCCGACTTTATCTCTTCTTAAAAGGACGCGGACGCGATCCTGAACGGTTTGAACCGAAATCTTCAACATTTTGGCTGCAAGCTCCTCTTGTCCTATGATGCTGCCTTCTCTGTGTCCTTTTTCCGTGGGAATGATTAGCATGAGGCGTTTGTCTATGCCGGGCACTCTTGAGTCAGCTCGTAGAGTTTCAAGGTTAGCTTCTCCTCCGAACCTGTAGAACTCCCTCTCCACCTTGCGCATGCTCATCAGCGGAAAAGAAACAGCCGTGCTTTCGTCTATTTCGATGTGGGCTTTCGCCGCATAAGTCGGTGAAGCCTGTACGAGTAGACGCTTGTTCACGTGTATTCCTGCTTTTTCCAGGGCTGCTTCAACGCTGAAAGACGATGTTTGAAGGGGCAAGAAGATGTCCACGTCGCTTTTTGATTTCACGTCGCCTCTGGCAACGCTGCCATGCACGAGAGATTCGAGGTTTGCCCGGCGCATGGCGTCCATTATCGGCGTGGCCTTGCTCCTGAGTCTCCGCAGGAGGCTCCATCGTTCAGCATTGTAGGTTACTTCTCGATATTCTTGGCGTCCTAGAGGCTTTGCCGTTCTGCTAGTTTTCATTCAAAAGACTATTGTATCCCGTCTATTTCAGTACTTCTGGAACAATGCGTAGATGTATGGTCGAATAAGCTTGAGAGACGTTTGCAGTGCATGCAAGAAACGTGAAGCCTTTTTCTTTAGGCCATATTCTGGCGAAAGGCTATGCAAAATATGTTTCTGCAGGTCTGTTGAGGACAAGGTCAGAGCGACTATTTCTAGGTACAACATGCTCGAGTTTGACGATAGGATTGCTGTTGCAGTATCAGGGGGAAAAGATAGTCTGAGTCTCCTTCATATTCTGTCGAAGTTGGAGCGTGACAAGCCAAAATCCACGCTCGTAGCTGTCACGGTAGACGAGGGAATCAAAGGTTATCGGGATGAGGCCCTGAGAATAGCCGCTAAGAAGTGCAGCGAACTCGGGATCAGACACTATCTGGTTTCTTTTAAGGAGCTTTTCGGCGTGACGCTTGATGAAATCGTACAGCGTCAAAGGCGGAAGACTGACAGTCAGGTTACGGCTTGCGCGTACTGTGGCGTCTTGCGGCGGAAAGCCCTGAACGTGGCTGCCAGAAACGTCAATGCTAGTAAGCTTGCGACTGCTCACACGTTGGACGATGAGGTTCAGACAGCTCTTATGAACCTGTTTCACGGTGATGTTTGGCGTTTGGCAAAAGAGAAACCTGTTACGGACGAGGTTCACGTGAAGCTTGTGCGGAGAATAAAGCCGTTCTGTGAGATTCCTGAGAGGGAGACCGCCATGTACGCGTATGTCCATGGAACAGCATTTCAGAGTAGACCCTGCCCATACGCGTCGGAGGCATTCAGAACTGACGTGCGATTCATGCTCAATAGGCTGGAAGAGAAACATCCTGGGACGAAATTCGCGATTTTTAGTTCGATGGAGAAGCTGAGGCCGGCCATAGAGTTGATGGTAAAAAAAGAGGTATTGGCAGAATGCAGCAAGTGTGGTGAACCGACTACTGAGGCGACATGCAGGACTTGTCAGATGCTGGAGCAATCACGATGAGGTGCTTCTACGTGAGTCTGGGGTTTCTATGCGATTTGGGCGCGTTGGCCTTCAGTTTTCTTAGGATTTCAGAGGCTGCGTAGGCACTTTCTGCGGAGGCGATTTTTTTGGCTTTCGCTAGTGTGACTTGGGCGCCGCAGTAGGGGCAGGTTCTTGTTTGCTGATTTTCTTTGGCCAGTAGGAGTCCGCCGCATTTGGGGCATTGGATCACGAGTGTCGTCATTGTCTGGTTCGTCCGAAAGCCTTTTCCACGTTTGATCTAGATAAGACTTCTTGCAGGAGGAGAAATGTGTGGCATCGGCTGCGAAACCTAAGATTACGATTAAGGATTCGTCCGTTTTGTTGCAGTCGGCGATACGGTATTTCAAGAAAGAGGGTTACAAGATTGATCAGGAGGAGACGACGTTTGAGGGTTTCAGTGGGGCTTCGAAGAAGTTTGATCTTATAGTTCAGAAGGGTCACGTTCAGCAGGGTGTCTGGGTGAGAGATTGGAACAGGACGATCGGCGTGAACCTTGTGATAAACATTGATAGGGCCTCGGAAGACGTGGGCTTGTCAAGTCCTATTATAATAGGTGAAAAGTTTAGTGATCATGCGAAATCGTATGCGAACAGACGAAAAATAACGTTGTTGGTCAAGCAGAAGATAACGTCAGGCTTGAGGTAGTCCCCTTAAGTTTTTAGGTATTCGCCGAGTAGGCCTAAGCTTTCTAGTTTGCCTATCCAATCCACTGTGCCAGCGTAGCAGCCGCTTCGGCCTTCCAGTATGTCCATGATGTTTTCCATCACCTTTCGTGGTGTTTTGCCAGAAGTATCTATTTCGCAGACGTTGCCGGCTCCGTAGTTGGTCAGAGCGTCCACGAGGCACACGTCTAAGATCTCGGCTGTTAGGTTTTCCCACATTTTCGGGTTTGAGAAGCCTGACTTTTCCATCAGTGCTCGTAGTTCAACTGGGTTTCGTCTCAGGACGAAGATGTGGGAGACGAGGTTTTTTGGCACGACGTTTGCGGCATAGTGTCCGTCGATTACTGTGCTGTCTTTGGGGTTTTGTTCGATTATTTGGCGGATCCTGGCTTTCATTTTTCTTAGGTTTACGATAGTCGAGTTTCTTTTTTTGTCTATGCCGAGGATGAGGTTTTCAGATGTGGCCAAGTCTGTGAGGTTCACGTACAAACTGTCAAGTTTGGCCGCTAGCATTCTTGCAACTGTGGTTTTGCCGACGCATGGCGTTCCAGTTATTATTATGACCCTTCTAGGCATGACGCGTCTGCTCACGGTTCCAATAAAGTGCGTCGGCAAGATAAGTTTTGCAAAATTCTTATTGGCGAGTCTGTGTTTATCCTGTTTGGGCTGGCGAGTTGGGGTGTGGCTTTCGAGCCTTAGGGAAAGGCTTGAGGAAACTCCGCCCACGTGTAGAATTGCAGCGTCCGCAAGGGCGCAAGGCGAGAGCCTTGGCTCCAGAGCAGAAACGAAACGTCCTGTCAGCAAGTGCCGATGATGCATGCTAAGTTGCTGAGAATGCTGGTGGGAAACGGTGAAACGACTGTCCTGCAAGTGGAAAGGGCAAACAGACGCTGATGAGGAATCTACCTGAGGCGCGGGTAGCCCGATTAGCCGAATGCCACAACGAACAGAAGGCGGGTTACGGCCAACACGCCAGCCTTTCACTACTACCCGCCAGCTACTTCTAAGGAGTTGAAAATCATGCAAGTCCAATCCACCGCTCCTCTATCCTCTCAACAGATAAACGGTCAGCTTGTGCAATTCCTCAACTATTGTCGCAAGGAAGCCTTATCAGAAGAAACCGTGAACACGAAATACAAAATTCTCAGAATAATGCTCAGAAACAACCTCAATCTAGATGACCCTGAGCAAGTTAAACTCTTCATTGCGACAAACGAAAAATGGAGCAGTGGACACAAAAGCCAAGCCGTATACGCCTATAACACTTACGCAAAAATGAAGAGTATTCAATGGACTATCCCCAACTACCCAAAGAATGAAACACTTCCATTCGTTCCGACAGAAAAAGAAATAGATGCACTCATTGACGGAACTTGCAAGAAAATCTCAATCGTCCTACAAGCACTGAAAGAAACAGGCTTCCGAATAGGCGAACTATGGCGATGCAAGTGGATAGATATTGACGAAGAGAAAAGTTCTCTTAAATGCAATCAACCTGAAAAACATTGCAAGCCAAGAGAAGTTAGAATATCAGC
>DASPTR010000122.1:0-3268 GCA_035623315.1 Candidatus Acidiferrum sp.
CCATGACCAAAGGTTTGCTACGTCTGATATGCTTATGTTTACTTGAAAGTTTGTTCCAATCGCGGATTTTGGAAGTGTGGACGAAGCAGGACTAATAGAAATTACAGTTCCATCGCATCCAGCGGAATGAATGAAAAATAAACAAATCATAGATGCAAAGACAATTGCCAAGATACTATTAATTTTCATTCTGACCGTCCCTTTCGTTTGTTTAGTGAATCTGCGCCTCATAATAATCGTTTCTCTGCTGGGCCAGGTGTCGTCAATTGTTAACCCAGAAGAAAAATGCCCAAGCGTTTTTGCTGGCTGGCTCTAGCGCACGCTATGGGACATGGATGCGTCATACACCAGAAATCGCTTGCAAATTAGAAATGGGAAAGGACAACCAGCGCATGAAACACCTTACTAGAACCAAGTGATAGAATGCATATTTCAAACATCTGAAATAATGTTCGAGTCCAAGGAACATTTGGATCATATAGTCAACCTGAACAGCATCAAAATGCAAAAAACACTGGGCGTCCGACGATTTTTTACACAGAGATGAATCCGATATGGGCTTTCCAGAGTCAATATCAGTAACAATAGAACCTTAATTACTTCAAGAAGAACTATGGTCTAACGTGGTCTTCAGATGGATTTGAAGAGCGAAGTTTTGAAGTTTCTCCAAAAAGAGCCACACAGACATTTTACCACTGCTGAAATCACTTCGGGCATTTTCAAAGTCAAGCCGAGCAAGAAGCTTTTGGTTGAACATCATTCAAGAATTTGGGAAGTTACTGGCGCTTTGAACGCGCTTATAGAGAAAGGCGAGGTTGAAGGCATAATCATAGAACTGCTATCTAGGGAAGCGGGCTTATTTTATGAAGGAGCATTTGTGAATTACCCAAGATATGTGACGGTCTATCAAGCGAAGAAAACCAGCGCCGGCAGGTTTTGATCGCGGGTGACGACCGAGGACATGCACATACTTAATTGATCAGCTTCAGACAAAAAGCTTAATCGGTCATTCGATGAAATGCTCGGGTGTTGCGTATGAAACCGGTTGAGCGTCGTCTGATTGCTGAGCTTATGATGAACAGTCGGAGAAGTGACAGGGAACTTGCGAAGGCGATTGGTGTTTCTCAGCCCACTGTCAGCCGCACGATCTCCAAGTTAGAGAAAGCGGGTGCAGTCAGGGAGTACACTGTTATTCCAGATTTCAAGAAGCTTGGGTATCACATTTGCGCTTTGACTTTTGCGAATTTCGAAACGCCAAACGACTTGGAAGCGATGAGGAAACTCATTGCAGAATACGGCAGAAGACTCGAGGAGATACCTCAAGCAGTTGCGATTGAGCGAGGACTCGGCGAAGATACTAACGGTGTCGTGATTTCTTTTCATGAAAACTACTCCAAGTACATGGAGTTCGTGAGGTGGATCAGACAGTTTGAATCTTCCAGCAAGTATAAGCTTCGCAGCTTCATGATAGATCTTGATGACAAGGTACACTACCGTTATCTGACCTTTTCAACACTTGCAAAGCACTTGTTAAACATCAATGAAAACGAAGAGTAACATACGCTCAATTCAAACCGTTCAACCTTAGACTTAGGAAAAGACAAGAGAGAGCGCGGGCCAAACAAGTTCTCGAATAGAACAAGAGGACGACTTGGCCGAATGGTGCTGAAAAACAGCTTATAGAAGTTGTCGGCACTAGAGTAGGTTGAACTATCAGAATTTTCAGGTGGCAATCAAAGCATGAATAATATCATACGACGGATAGAGCGAGAAGTTCAAGTGCCTAATCTCAGTAAAATATTGGCAGAACGCATCAAGTCAACCGATCTTCAATCACTTCTGCTGGAAGTTTACCGCGAACGCGCGAAAAATCGTAACCTAAACTCGGTGTTTTCGGACTACGCCTCCAACAGTTTTACTCGTCCTTCGCGGTGTGATCCTTCACGACTCCTAGAGTGGGATCGAATCGCCTTTTCCCATCTTCCTGAAGGTTTCCAAGCCATTGAACTTTCTCCAGTTCTCCCTTTGGGCAGCGTGACACGACTAACATCGATAAGCCAAGACTGGGTGCTCACAACCATAAGAAACGTGGAGGTAGTAGCGGATCCGACGAATGCCCTAGCCCTCGAGTGTGCACTACGAAGGCAAAAACTCGCAAAGTCTAAACAAACCGTTTCAGCCGCTGTACAGTTGGCTTGCAGTCAACGCTTGATAAGAACGCAGAGATTCCGAGGCCCCGATGCTCAGCAACACTTCCGACTGTTCTCATTGTGCAGCGCAGGACGCGACAAAGGAAACCTTCGGTTTGAAATCGACGAGATGACGAAGCACATAGAATTCTACCTCAGATGTCTCAGACATTTTCTTGGACCAAGCATTCC
This sequence comes from Candidatus Acidiferrum sp., assembly GCA_035623315.1. Classification (GTDB taxonomy): domain Archaea; phylum Thermoproteota; class Bathyarchaeia; order Bathyarchaeales; family Bathycorpusculaceae; genus DASPTR01. The sequence goes on from DASPTR010000122.1 coordinate 2,382, forward strand.
CCTTCGAACCGCGCTTGTCGATCTGCTTCCCGAGTCTCATGACGACACTGTCTTCAGACCTACGATAGAAAAGTTAAGAGAGAAATTCGAAGATGTGAAGATCACTCTCGAAACATCGAAAGCTCTTAAGACAGATTACTATCGACATTTTCGGTTTCATGTTTATGCAAACCCACCGAAAGATCATGAAATGGAGTTGGTTGATGGAGGGGATACAGACTGGACACAGAAACTACTCAGCAATGCGAAAGAACGTCTTGTCACAAGCGGAATCGGCATCGAAAGACTCTGCTACGGATCCATGTCAGACTATTCTCACGGCGGATGAGATCTCCCAGCAGAGCACACAGGGGTAAGTATCACATTTAGGAAAATGAGAAAATAATAAAATCATTCCGAATCAGTTTTGGTTTTGCGGAAAAGTTATAGTCGAATCCATTTTAATGATTTGTGAGGTTTGAGCGTACAGGTTTGAGTGACCGACCTAGTGAACGAGGAAGTAGTCTCATGGAGCTTGTTGGCGAGAAAGTCAAACTGAGATCTGTCGAAGAGTCCGATATGGATGACCTCTACAGATGGTGGAATGACCCACAGTTTGCGGGCGAGTACATCAGTGACTATCCAAAGAGCAGAATTGAAGTAGAGGAACTTGTGAGAGAAGCATGGTCCTTCATTATTGAAAGCCGCTTAGAACACAAGAAAATCGGTTTCATCGATTATGATCACCCTGCTCGACCTTCCGACTATCCCTATCTCTATGAGATTGGGTACCGCATAGAGCCAAGCGACAGAAACAAGGGCTATACCACCGAAGCTGTACGGCTTCTTGTGGACTACCTGTTTTCAACGAAAAAGGAAGTCGAAAGAATCGAAGTAGTGACTGACGT
>DASPTR010000123.1:0-5710 GCA_035623315.1 Candidatus Acidiferrum sp.
TTCCTATCCTGGCCCTGCATAAGGGGCCAAGGGTGAGGCTGCTCGCCTATTAAAAGGGAACGTGAGCTGGGTTTAGACCGTCGTGAGACAGGTCGGACTTTATCTGCTGGGAGTGCTGGCTGCCTGAGGGGAAAGGGTCCCCAGTACGAGAGGAACGGGACGCTGTGGCCTCTAGTTTACCGGTTGTCCGACAGGGCAAGCGCCGGGCAGCCACGCCGCTGAGGATAAGGGCTGAAAGCATCTAAGCCCGAAGCCTCTCCTGAAAATAGGCAGCCAATCCCCTCAACAGGGAACGAGGGCTCCCATAGAAGATGGGTTTGATGGAGCTGGGGTGTACGCTGGAAGGTTTCGACCGACCAGCTCAGCCTGCAGCCTCCAACCGCCCAAGGTATTGGGTTTGATGGCAGTGTCTGGACGATATGTTCGGCGAGCTCCCATTGAAACGCGCACAATGACCTGCGCATGGGTCGCAACTCTTGTTTTTGTCATGCGGCTCTAAAGGCTTCTAGCGAATTGTTTTTCTAGTTTTACGCAATGTTCTGTTGTGATAAGAGTGAGTTTGATTTCAAAGTTTGATCCTTGGCGTTCAGCGTTTTGCACTTGTCCTCCAAAGTTGACTCTAAATCCGTACACTGGGTGCGAACATGGTTGTGTCTACTGTTATGCTTCGGCTTATGTTCCGAGGTTCTTTGAGTGCAGACCAAAGAAGAACCTCGTTTCGAGGGTGAAATTGGAGGCTTCTAGATTAAGAGGCGAAACAATATCCATTGCAAATTCGTCAGATCCGTATCCGAGCTTGGAGGCAGAAGCATGCCTGACTCGGTCTTGTCTTGAGATCCTCAGCAGAAGCCACTGCAAGATACAGATCGTCACAAAGTCTAACTTGGTTGTTCGAGATGCTGACGTGTTAGGCAAGACATGTTCCATGGTTTCCTTGACTATAACAACCATCGATGATGCTACAGCCGCAGTCATTGAGCCCAATGCCCCATCCTCTACTGAACGGCTCGAAGCCGTTATAACCCTAATAGCGAGAGGCATACCAACATCAGTGCGTGTAGATCCGATAATTCCTTTTGTGAATGATGACCTAGAAACGCTAATCAGGAAGGTTGCGTCACTAGGCGTTAAGCATGTTACCAGTTCAACTTTGAAGATTCAGCCTAGAAACTGGAGAAGGCTCAGAACTGCACTCCCTGATGTCGCTGAGAAGATTGAGGCACTCTACTTCAGAGAGGGCGAGAAAATCGGTAACTGTATCTACTTGCCGAGAGACCTGCGATTTCAGTTATTAAAAAAGGTTAGCTGCTCTGCTCAAAAGCTGGGCATGAGGTTTGGAACGTGCCGAGAAGGCTTAAGCTGCTTGAACACTGCGGCGTGCGACGGTTCAGGGCTGCTGAAAACATGAGGTGACCAATCTGCGATGAATTGCTACTTGAAAGAACAAGCACGCCCTTGAAGTTGATGAGTCATATGCAGTTTTGGGATGTTGTGCAAGCAAACATGCGCCTACCCCTATCATCGGCCGGTTTTTTGGAGCTGAGAGTTCATCCGTGATGTTGGGATGTTGTGCAACCGAACATCACATACCCCCTCCTAGGTAGGCTTTTCACGCTTGAAAAGTATCTGTATCCTGGAATGTTGCAACATACGAACTTATGATCTTCCCCCTTTCTAGGTCGGTTTTTCTTGTCTTCGGTGTCAGTACCTGCAGCAGAATTTTGCATGCATGTAATGGATTGTTCGCTTTATCGAGGTTCGACCCACGTATCCAGTCACTGGTTCAAAGTGGGGTTTATGCGATGGTTGATGATTTGGTTTGGTTGGTCATCTCTTGTTGATGATCACTGTTGCGTTCCGATGTCTGGGTTTCTTTTATGTCTGTTTAAATATGTGTATTGTGAATTTTGCTTGTATGCCTCGGTAGCTCAGCCTGGTGGAGCGGCTGCCTCGTAAGCAGCAGGCCCGGGGTTCAAAGCCCCGCCGAGGCTCTTTTTTTAGGAGTGTATTTGTGTTGTGCGTGTCGACGGGTAAGTTTATTAAATATTAATATTACAGATATATATGGGCAGGATCGCTCTAAACAAAAGGGATGACAAAGTTGAACTTTCACCACCCAGGAAAACTCAAGTGCCCGTACAAGGGCTGCGGAAAATCGTTTGAGAAGCCAGCCGTGCTAACTGACTCATCGACTTTCCCGAGACAATCTAGCTATGCCTGCCCCTTCTGCATGTCCAAAATCGACCTGACTGTGGACGGATTGAAAGTAGTGGATATCAGAGCGTTGGAGTATCCTAAAGTCTTTGACTCACCAGCAAAATGCGCCCACTTTCCACGCTTATTGAATTCGACTCTAACTGACAAGCCTATACCTGATGAATGCCTAGTCTGTCCCAAAGTCCTCCAATGCAGCGTCAGAAACAGAATGAAACACTAACGAAGAAACACGGTTGATTTTTCAAGCCTGAAAGAATGTCCTAACGTGTCTTTTCCAAATTCTCTCCGTCAAACCTCGACAAAGGGGGGGTGTCGGCTAATTTGGTCTAGGTTTACAGAGCTTCGCAACGAGTCATTTCCATTCAGGGTCATTTTCTAAGCCTTTGCGATACAACTATGATTGTTGTGACGCTTGGTAAACTCCTTTGTAATGAGTAACATGGAAGATTTTGCCATAATTCTTATCTTATGCTTGCACTGTTTAATATCGTGGGAGAAAGAAGTTGAAGAAGGCAGTTTCAGTTATATTTGTTACGTTGCTGTTCACAAGCATGCTGCTCTTCTCTTTTAACATGCGATCAGTCAGAGGGACTACGACAATTCACGTCCCAGACGATTATCCTACTATCCAAGCAGCGATCAACGCGGCAAATGATGGAGATACTGTGTTTGTGAGAACTGGTACGTATTATGAAAACGTGATTATTAACAAGACAATATCCCTCATAGGAGAGTATCCATCTCTCACTATAATCAATGGAAGCTTAGGTGATGTCATATCTGTATCGGCAGACAATGTTCAAATCTATGATCTTCATATAACATTTGGCTTAAGAGGCGTCCATATCGATGACGCAACTGGTACAGTCATCGCGAACAACTTGATAGATTACAACAACGTCGGAATTGAATTGGACTATGCGAATGGGACGGATATTGCGAATAACCTGTTTGATCATAATGGCGATTCAGCCATATACTTGTATTACTCACTCGGCAACACCATAGTCGGGAACACAATATCCAATACTACTGGAAGCTATTCGTCGACGCCGTTTCGTGCTCAATATTCAAATGGCAGTCTTATCTACCATAATAATTTTGTTTACAGCTCATGGGATCCATTGGCAATCGTTCAATCTTTCAATAAATGGGATGATGGCTATCCCACTGGCGGTAACTACTGGGTTAACTATAACACAACAGATCTCTACAATGGTCCTTATCAGAATATAACCGGCAGCGATGGAATAGGCGACTTGCCCTTTTATATTCCATGGTCTGGCGAGATAGACCACTACCCGCTCATCAAGCCCTATCAGTTGGGTTCTCATGACGTTGGAGTAACATTCATTGGTGAAATCCAGTATCCGACGGTGATTGTGTTCAGGACTTATATATGGACAGGTTCTACGCTTCGTTTTAACACTTTCATCATGAACTATGGTGGCTCCGCTGAAAGCGTGAATGTCACAGCATACGCGAACGGCACAATAGTTGATCAGAGGTTTAATGTAGCTTTAACCGGTGATAACTCGACGATTCTGACCTTGCAATGGAACTCGACAGGGTTTCCCCTTGGATCGTACAATATCACCGTGTATGCATCGCCCATTCTAGGCGAAACTGACATCACAGACAATTCTCGCAGCGTCTGGATGAGTATTTACATCCCTGGAGACATCAACGGTGACGGAAAAGTTGACATCAAAGACATATCGTTAGTGGCCAAAGCTTTCGGTCAGACAGTTCCCCCAGCAAGCCCAGACCTGGATGTCAATCAAGACTGGAAAATCGATATACGAGACGTAGCCATCGTAGCCAAACACTTTGGAGAGCACACTCCTTAACCCCTAGCTTTAGTCATTGATTCCCGATTTTCTGTAATAACGTTTGGGGAACGTGAATCAGAGCTTTTTCTGTTTGGTTTCACTGCAGCGAGAGACTTTACCAATAGTTGACGTTTTTATAAGAAAGCAGGAATCAGTCAATTCCAAACTTTTCATTTAGCACGGAGGCTGAAGATCACCCTTTTTGCCCAAGCACGTGAGTGTGTTTTATATCACTATTTGATTAGCTTTGCTCGAATGCTGTAGTTAGCAGGGTCTTAGTCGTCAGTGCAAAATCATTAATAGGCTGAAGGGGTTCTAGACTCTGCAAAAGGGGCTGTCGGCTAGCTTGGTCTAGGCTTGGAGACTTGGGCTCTCTAAGTACGAAGCACCGCGCTTCATGCGGGAAAGACCCCGGTCCAAATCCGGGCAGCCCCACCACACTGCCAAATCGTCGGACGGTTAGCTTGACTTTTGCTGAGTTAACTATTGCCATAGTGCGCACGCATGCAAATAAGAAAAGGCATTTCTTAAGAACAACTCAGTCATAGATATCCGAACTGAGGCACGACGATGGTTGATTGGCAAGATGTTCTACAGGAGTGCAGTAATAACGTACGCAGGAACACAAAGCACTTAATTCGAAAACCGCGCCGTCAAACCAGCTATGGAAAGGGTGCAGGTGGTGACATTACGTTCGAAATCGATCGAATAGCTGAAAACTCCATCGTAGACACTATAAAAAAGGACGACATCGATTTCACCCTCATCAGCGAAGAGACGGGGATCAAAGAAATCGGCAAGAACCCCCAGCACTACGTAACAATCGACCCGATCGACGGCACAACAAACGCATTGAGGGGCATACCGTTCGTTGCTACGTCGATAGCCATTTCTAAAAAACCAGAATTGCAAAATGTCACCGACGCTCTTGTTGCAGACCTTCACAATAACGTGACGTACACCGCAAAAAGAGGTGAAGGCGCACTAAAAAACAGAAAAGAAATAAAACCAGCAACAACCAGCACCCTGGAAGACCTCACCGTTGGCTTAGAAATCCAGCCCAGAACTCCACAACAGATCCAAGTCGCAACAGCCGTGCTTCAAAACACAAAGCACCCGCGTCACATGGGCGCCGACGCTCTTGAGATTTGTTACGTCGCAGATGGCACGACAGATGGCTTCATAGACTTGCGAGATAAACTCCGCGTAACCGACATCGCTGCAGCACAATTAATATTGACGGAATCTGGCGGCGTAATTACCGCGCCTAACGGCAAACAATTAAACCTCTCACTCGCGCCTACCCAAAGAACCTCATTCATTGCAGCGGCGAACAAAACTCTGCATCAAAAACTCAGAACATTAATTGCCTTGGGAGCATAGAGTCAGCTTTGCTGACCTTCATAGAGCCATATCCAGCTCTTCTGTTGCGACAACAGGAACAGAGAACTGTGATAGTGACAGATTTGCATTTAGGATGGGAAGTAGCTTTCGCGGAGAAGGGCATCCATGTACCCTCGCAGATGCCAAAACTCCTCAGCAAACTGACTGAAATAATCAAACAAACAAAGCCTCAAACACTGCTCCTATTGGGCGATATTAAACACACAATAACTAAAACAGCTACAGAAGAATGGCGCGACATTCCAGACTTTTTCGAA
>DASPTR010000124.1:0-4609 GCA_035623315.1 Candidatus Acidiferrum sp.
TGCACAGGGCATCTTGGAGGCGAGAGAAGAGCTTGGCATAAAAATGCCTATGGTAATCAGGCTGGTTGGTACGAACGAGAAAGAGGGAAAGAAAATCCTGAGGGAAGCTGGACTTCATGCCTTCGATAGCATGGAAGAGGCGGCTCGGCAAATCGTGGAATTCTCCAGAGAGGGAGGTTGCTAAGCGTGGGGATATTAATCGACGAGAGTACTAGGGCGATTGTTCAAGGCATAACCGGAGTGCAGGGAGGTTATCACGCTAAACTGATGATGGAATACGGGACGAAGATTGTTGCTGGTACGTCACCTGGCAAGGGTGGAATGCACAGTGAAAATGTTCAGGTCTACGATACCGTTGAAGAAGCACTAAATGATCACCATGCAAACGCTTCAATAATCTTCGTGCCGGCTCCGTTCGCGGTCGATGCTGCTATGGAGGCCATAGAAAACGGTGTAAAGACTGTCGTGATAATAACCGAACATATCCCAATCAGAGATTCAATCAGTCTGATGGCATTTGCTAAGCAGAACCATGCGGTCATAGTGGGACCGAACACGCCTGGAATAATTTCGCCTGGGGAGTGCAAGCTTGGAATAATGCCTTCACACATTTTCAAGAAAGGTAGCATAGGCATGATTTCAAGGAGTGGCACGTTAACATATGAAATAGCAGCATCGCTTACTGCGAAGAAACTTGGGCAATCCACGTGTCTCGGTCTCGGTGGGGACCCTATAACAGGCTTAAACTTCATAGATGCGCTTAGAATGTTCAAGAATGATAGGCACACCGAAGCCGTTGTTTTGATAGGGGAGATCGGCGGTAACCTCGAAGAGCTTGCAGCGGACTACATTGAGAAAGAGAAATATCCAAAACCAGTCGTAGCATACATTGCAGGACGGTCTGCCCCGCCTGGAAAACGGATGGGTCATGCTGGAGCGATTATCATGGGCAAGGCAGGTACGGCTGAAAACAAGATTGAAGCTTTCAAGAAGGCACTGGTGCAGGTGGCTGAAAAGCCAAGTGATGTCGCAGAGCTGATGGCGAGAACCGTTCATCTTTCGAACGTGGACAGAAAGGATTGAGCCTTGAAGGACAAAAAGTATATTTGCTGCTTGACCATCTGAGTTTTACCTACAGCAGTTCGAGGTGCAGCAGAATGCCCATCATCGATCCCTTCAAGAAAGCCTTGGCTCAAGAACATAGGCTGCACATGAAAATCTGCCGCGATTGTGGGGCGCGAAATGCTTCCACGGCTATAAAATGCAGAAAGTGTCGGAGCAAGAACCTGCGGTGGAAGAAAAGAGAAATCGTGAAGTAAGCAGGTTTGGGGAATCTTTCAAAGCGTTTTTAGAAGAGTTTCTGCGTTGAAAATGGTGTTAGCGCACCCGTTTTTTATGAGGGGGACGGCCTGACCTGTGATCTCGAGTTTGTCTAGCATGTCTCCTGATAGCCTTGTTTCTTCGCCGCAGGCAACTCCAACTGCGCCTTCGTAACCTCTAGTTTGCAGTATTTTCGGAATGCAGGAGCTGCCAGGTAGGACGTAGACGTCGTAGCCTTTGCTTTCTGCTATAGAAACTGCTTGGTTGACTTGGCAGTCTTGGGAGCAGTGAGCGCAGATGTAGGTGGGAACACTCGGGTCGAAGGTTGCTTTGCACCTGCCGTCCATGAATTTTCTTGAACAGTGCGGCAGGAAGAGCGCGCGCTTCTTGGTCTGAAGGAATTTGGCTCTTTCCACTAGGTTTCTTGCTTGGATGTCTATGAGGTCTTCGAGAAGAATTACGGCATCAGAGAGGTTCAGACCCGTTGCTTCTTGGATTTTGAATTTTCGTATTAATTCTTGGGTGGTTTGGCCGAGTCTTTTGTGCACGCCTTTTTCATAGCTTGCTTTGGTGATTTCGGCGAAGAAGAATCGTGGTATTCTTGAAAGGTCAAATGTGAACTTGTACGGCATGGCTCGTATTAAAAGCAGGACAAACCTTTAAGATTACCTACTGTCCATATAGTTGATCCGCATTCAAAAAGTCTGGAAATGGAGGAATCACGTTGAGCTTTCTGAGAAGGTCTGGGAAGAAACAGGAAAAAATAATTGTTCATGCGTCTCAAGCATTGAGTGAGCTTGAGCAGCTTTGTGGTGATGATAAGCAGACTTACGTGGCTCTGCATCATACGATGTTTCTTGATCCTAGGAAAATCGGTGCCTCTATGAAGGATGCAGCTGAAAACGCTAAGAAGTTTGCCAAGGAGAAGAATTTGTACAGGGCGAGAGTGTGGTATGACATTGCGGGTGGGTTGGCAATCTATGAGGGAGACGTTAAAAAGGTTGTGGAGTTTTTCGGTGAGTCTCAGAAGATTTCAGGGTTGAAGTATCCGATATTGGATGATGCTGATAAGGCGGTTGCGAAGGCTCAGGAGTACTACAAGAAGTATTTGAAGAGTTAGGTTGGTTTTTGGGGATTTTCCGACCGGGAACTTGCTTGGGCAAGATTCTTGTGTTTCTAGTCTTCTGGTTGTTGTGAGTAGCCTAGTAGTTCTCTGAGGGATTTTGCTTCTTCGCGCAGCATGCCTACTTCGCTTTCAAGGGCGGTGGCTCTTGATTCTGCGACTTTTCGGAGTTTGTCGATTTCGATCATGAGGTTTGCGCGTTCGGTTTCTAGGGTTTTTATTCTTTCGCGGAGGATTTTGAGTGTCTGCATGAGTTCTCCCTTTATGCCTTTAATTCGTTCTACCATGTTCTTAATGTTTGCTGCTGGTTCGGGTTTTGTTTCGGTGTGTAATGCGGCTCTGAACCTTGCTTTGCAGTTGGGGCATTCGAATATTCCTGTGAGCTTGGGGTTTTCATTGTTTCGGAGTGGTTTAGGGGATGGTATGGGCCAGGTCTTGATAGGTGTAGGAACGTCTGTTCCGCATTTTGGGCAGTTGGTCAACTTTTGATCCTTCTTGGATGTTTGTATTTTGTTTTGGGTTCTAAAATGTGTTTTGTATTGTTGGTTCTATGATGTTTACGTGAAGCTGATAACTCAATTAGGTCATTTGGAGGATTTGTCCGTGTAAAGTGGTTTGTTTTTTCTTCTTTGCTTGTGCTTTTGTGGTTTGTGGGTTAGAAAAATGGGGGGTGTCAGAGGGACATTTGGAACATTAGTCGTTCGACGAGTTCTTTGTAGCGGTTTCGGATTGTGACTTCGGTTACTTGTGCGATTTCGGCGATTTCTCGTTGTGTTTTTCTTTCGCCTGTTAGCACTGAGGCTATGTAGCTTGCTGCTGCTGCGATGCCTGTTGGGCCGCGTCCTGAGGTGAGTTTGAGTTCTTTGGCTGCTTTGAGGATTTTGTGGGCTATTTCTTCGACTTTTCCCTGCATGGTGAGTTGGTTTGAGAATTTTGTTATGTATTGGCTTGGTCTTAGTGGTGGGATGGAGTAGTCGAGTTCTTTGATTAGGAAGCGGTAGCTGCGGCCGACTTCTTTTTTGTTGACGCTTGATGATTGGGCTATTTCTTCTAGGGTTCTGGCTAGTCCGCATTGGCGGCAGGCTAGGTAGATTGCGGCTGCTGTTACGCCTTGGATTGATCTTCCTCGTATGAGTCTTTCTTTTACGGCTTTTCGGTAGATGACTGAGCCGGTTTCGAGTATGTTTTTGGGGAGGTTGAGGTTGTTGGCGATTTTGGTGATTTCAGATAGTGCGAAGGCGAGGTTGCGTTCTGTTGCGTCGGAGACTCTTATGCGGCGTTGCCATTTTCTGAGTCTGTACACTTGGGCTTTTTGTCCTGGTGATAGGCTTTTTCCGTAGATGTCTCTGTCGTGCCAGTCGATCATTGTTGATAGGCCTTTGTCGTGAATGGTGTAGGTTAATGGTGCTCCGACTCTGGTTCGTTTTGCTCTTTGTTCGTCGTCGAAGGCTCTCCATTCTGGTCCCCTGTCGGCGATTTTTTCTGATATGACGTAGCCGCAGTCCATGCAGACTAGTTCGGCTGATTCATAATCGCGCATGACCCTTGTGCTGTGGCATTCTGGGCAAGTTTGAACTTTGGTGATTTGTGGTTGCGACGGGGCTACCCCTGTCGTTTCCGTTTCTTCATGACCTTCTTCGCCAGTCATTTCTTGACTTCTCCTTTCGCTTATTTGAGGGGATCACGTACAGTTTTTTGCCGACTAGTTTTTCTGGGTCTCGCGTTGCGGGTCTTACTGCGGCGTACGGTGAGCTTACTGGCCCGAAAATGTCGAAGACTGTTCCGACAGGTTTCAGGTTTTCGTCGACGACTTGTTCGCCGATCTTGGGGGAGTTCTCGGCTTTGAGAATGATGTTTCGGCTCGGACTCAAATGTAGGACTGACCCCAATCTTCTCAATCTGTTAATGTCCCCTCGAAAAGTAGGATTGTTTGAACAGAAAAACGTTATTTAAACCTTTCCCAGTCAGCAACAGGGCTGAAGCTGAAAACAGGTGTTCCTCCGGCTCAAAACATGTTACTTTGAACTACTGGGTTCTGGCCTGCGGTTTTGAGATGTTATAACATGCGAACATGCGCCTACCCCCCTCATCGGTCGGTTTTTCTAGCTGAGAGTCCGACCGCAATGTTGGGATGTTGTGCAACCGAACATCACCTACCCCCCTCCT
>DASPTR010000125.1:0-9122 GCA_035623315.1 Candidatus Acidiferrum sp.
GGCGTACTCGGGCATCCAGCTTTTCAGCGTTTCCATGGCTTTTTCAGCTCGCCATTCTTGGAAAAGACTGAAAACGGTGTTAATTAGAACTACGACCAATATGATGAAGCTGAGTTCCCACATGCCTCGATCTTTTTGCAGGGCACCACCGATGGCGGCAAGTAGACTTGCAATAAGTAACAGCACGCTGAACAGGTCTTTGAGGTGACCAAAAAATTTGTAAACGATAGGCGTGCCTTTCTTTTCGACAAGCATGTTTGGGCCGTATATTTCAAGTCTTCTTGCAGCTTCTTCTCTGGTCAGTCCACTTGCCGAAGTCTCAAAAACCTCGAAAACTTCCCGCACAGGCATGTTCACAGCATTTTACAACGGAGTCCCTTCTCTTCAAAATCTGATGCTAAAACGAACGCTAGTATCCCTGATTAAGGATCTCTTGAATCACTCTCTCTGCTGAGAAAACGATGTCTCGTGAACTGGTTTGGGAACGTTTTTTAAAGCTGTGCATTCTGGTCATCTTAGCAAAACATAACTCATTCTCGGGCCAGCCAGTTTTTCGGCTGGGCATCAACGTTTTGCTGAAACCAATGAGAGAAGCTCTCATTTAAGTTAATCGGCTTGTCTTGGACAATTGAAGTTCGATAAGCTTTAAATCGTGAAATACACGTCCAAACAATGTGGTTTGATGGTTCAGAAATATGCTTTTGTAATGATGACGAGGGAGAAATGGTGGAACAGGTTTATCGCCGATCATCATGATGGAAAGCGGAAGCAGTCGTACGTTCAGAAGGGTGCTGCTCCACCTAAGAATGTTTCATTGATCTTGTTTTATGTAAGCAGGCCTGTAGGCGAAATTGCTGGTCATGCCGAGTTCGTTCAGAGAATAGTCGGCGATCCTGATGAAGTGTGGAAAAAGTATGGGGAAGAATCAGTCTTGAGGTCTGAAAGCGAGTACCGAGAATTCTTGGGAGATCAACGTCAAGTCTCGTTCATCAGGTTTCAAAATTTTGTTGAAACAAGGCATGGACTGCCACTTATTGATCTCCTCGCGTTGCTGGGCAAGAGGCGATTGTCTAGAAAAGGTTTCTATGTCGACAAAGAAACTGCAGACAAAATGGTTTCGCAAATGACCTGAAAACTTCCTATCGACAGTTTGTAGAGGTTCAAATCGGGTAGTCCTGTTTGGCTGACGGTCTTTGCTAAGTTTCTGCAGTTTCTGATCATGAGTAGGCATTCCAGAAACGTTCGGCAAAAAGTTAATAGGTCACATTTTTTATTTCCATGTAGTTCGCCTTTGGACAGTGGAGATAAGGATGCTGCAAAGACTCGCAAGTGCGATGCAAACTCATGGACGCTGTGCTACGATTAGGAAGGCATGATTATGGGACGTTACAGACAGGTTGATGAAATCGTTAAACTTATGGAAAATCAGAAGATAGTGAGAAATACTAGTATTATCGCCCATGTTGATCATGGGAAGACCACGCTTTCCGATAGTCTTCTTGCAGCTGCAGGCATAATCAGTGAGAAGACCGCTGGGCAAAAGCTGTTCCTTGACTCGTGGGAGCTTGAGCAGAAGAGGCAGATGACTGTTTTTGCTTCAAACATTAGTCTTGTCCACCCGTTCAAGGATACGGAATATCTCATAAACCTCATCGATACTCCTGGTCACATAGACTTTAGTGGAGCTGTGACTCGAAGTTTGCGCGCTGTTGACGGTGCGCTCGTGGTGGTAGATGCAGTTGAAGGTCCAATGACTCAGACTGAGACCGTTCTGATGCAGGCTTTGCGTGAGAGGGTGAAGCCTATTCTTTTCATTAACAAGGTTGACAGGCTTATCAAGGAGATAAAACTGACTCCGGAGGAGATTCAACGCAAGTTTGCCAAGGTAATTCTCAGGATAAACGGTCTGATCGAGAAATATGCGCCTCCGGAACATAAGAAGGATTGGCAAGTGTCGGTTGAAAGCGGCCGTGTAGCGTTTGGCTCAGCACTCCACAAATGGGGGTTAAACCTGCCGCATATGAAGGCCAAAGGCGTCACGTTCAAAGATATCATCGATGCGTACACTGGAGAGTATGAGGAAGTCGGACGAAAAGTTGAGGCTTTAAGCAAGAAAGCTCCGCTGCATGAACCAGTGCTGGACATGTTCGTTGAGCATTTACCTAACCCGTTTGAGGCGCAACCTTATCGGCAGAGCCAGATTTGGCCTGGCGACCCGAACAGCGAGGTCGGCAAGGCGATGGCCCAAGTTGACCCGAAAGGGCCACTTCTGATGTGCGTGACGACGATCGAGGTTGATCCGCACAGCGGCGTCATCGCCATTGGCCGAGTCTTCAGCGGAACGGTTGAGAAGGGGAAAACCGTTGGCTTGGTGAATAGTCATCAGAAAGGGCTGATTCAACAAGTATACATGAGTATGGCTGCAGACCGTGAAATCATCGACAAGGTTCCAGCTGGAAACATTGCTGCACTCTCGGGACTCCCATCGATACATGTGGGCGAGACAGTTGCCGAGGCGGATGTAGAGACGCAGGCGTTTGAGGGACTGAAGTATGTTTCTGATCCAGTGGTCACGGTCGCTGTTGAGCCGGCTGACGTTAAGGACCTTCCCCTCTTCGACAAGGTTATGCACAAATTGACGACTGAAGATCCGAACTTGCACTTCTTAATCAACAAGGAAAGTGGAGAATACTTACTTAGCGGCATGGGCGAGCTTCACCTCGAGATCACGGCCTACAGGATGCAGGAAGCAGGGTTGAAAGTGAAGACCAGCAAGCCCATCGTGATTTATCGTGAAACGATCAGTCGCGACTACAAGGGCCCGCCGATAATGGGGAAGAGCCCAAACAAACACAATAAGCTCTGGGTCACGATGGAGAAGTTACCAGATGACATAATTGAAGCAATGAGGTCAGAAAAAATTTCGGAAATGCAGACTCGTGAAGAGAGACAGAAAACCCTGAAGGGATTCGGCTGGTCAACAGAGGATGCTCGCAATGTTGTGGCAATCGAGGGGAACAACATGCTGGTGAACAGGATCAAAGGAAGACAGTACGTTGACGAAATAATGGATCACATAAAATCCGGCTTCCGAGAGGCAGTGTTCACTTCGGTGCTCGCAAAAGAACCAGCCTTCGGGCTGAAGATAAACCTGGAAGACGTTACGGTTCACGAAGACCCCGTACATAGGGGTCCAGCGCAGATATTACCTATGACTTGGCGTCCGATCTGGTGTTCATTCCTGTTAAGTGACCCGAAGCTGCTTGAGCCTTTGATAAGTTTTGAGTGTAAGGTTCCGAACGAATTTGTGAGCGGCGTCATAGCAATAGTTCAGAAGCGACGAGGCAAAATCTTGGACATGGTCAATGAGGAAGAGATGATTATCGTTAAAGCTGAAATGCCTGTTTCTGAATCATTTGGACTTGCGGAGGAATTGCGATCATCAACGCAGGGCAGAGCCTTCTGGGCCACACAGTTCAGTCGTTGGTCCTTCGTGCCAGAACAGATGCAGGCGGAAATCATTAAGCAGATTCGTGAGCGCCGCGGATTGAGCCCAGTACCTCCTAGAGCAGAAGAGTTCTTCGAGGAATAAATGGTTTAATCAATATTTCTTTTTATCCTTTGTTTTCGATCTTTAGGCTTCTAGAAAAGCTTTAGTGATTCTGAGGGTTATGGCCTCCTGAGGAGTAACAATGATAGTTGGCGTGTGCGGCAGCCCCAGAAACCAGGCCACGGAATATGTTCTGAAAAAAACCTTAGCGATGCTTGAAGAATCAGGTTTCGAAACACGTTTCTTCACCGTCAGAGGCAAAAAGCTTGGTTTCTGCACTCATTGCGATTACTGCTTGAAAAACAAAGGGTGCGTTATCAAAGATGATATGGAAGAAGTCTACAGTCTTTTCAGTGAAGCCGAAGGAATCGTTATTGCCACTCCAGTCTATAACGGTGGCCTCAGTGCCCAAATCAAAGCGATCATGGATAGATGCAGGGCCTTAGTCGCTGGTGACCGTAATTTCTTCAAGCAAAAAGTCGGAATGGCGATCGCGGTGGGGGGAGACAGAATAGGCGGACAAGAGCAGGCGATACTTCAGATTCTGACTTTCTATATCTTGAACGGGATGGTGTTGGTGAGCGGAGGTTTCTTCGGAGCAAATCTTGGAGCAACTTTTTGGTCGAAGGACACTCTGGCAGGAGTGAAAGAGGACGAGGAAGGTTTCAAAAGCCTGAAGAAGACGGTGAAGAGGTTCGCTATTTGCCTGAAAAAAGCGGAGTCCGAAGAGAAGAGCTGAGGGTCTTGACTTGACGAATGAAAAAGAAAAAATGACTAAGAAAAAGAAAGTTGCGTGGGGAATCACGGGCAGCGGAGATAAGTTGCAGGAAACTGTGGCAGTCATGAGTGAGGTGAAGAGGCAATATGAGGATGTTGTTGATGTCGAGGTGTATCTTTCTAAGGCAGCCGAGCAGGTTGTCAAATATTACAGACTTGGTGACGAATTAAAGAATAGTTTCAGAAGAGTCACAGTAGAGGTTGACTCCAATTCACCGTTTCTTGCAGGTTGGCTCGAAACGGGCAAGTACGAATTCATGCTTATTGCTCCTGTTACGTCGAATACTGTGGCAAAGATCTCGGTGGGAATAGCGGACACGTTGCTTTCAAACGCGACAATCATGGCCTTGAAAGCGTCGGTTCCCACTTACGTTATGCCGTGTGACCATACGGAGGGATCGACTCAGACGAAACTTCCTAGTGGTCAAGACATCACGTTGAAGGTCAGGAAAGAAGATGCTGCGAACGTGAGGAAACTGGAAAAGATGGAAAACGTGTTTGTGATCAAAAAGCCTCAGGATATTCGAGTGGTCTTCAGAAAGCATTTTGAAAATGGTTGAGTTGGCAACAGAGGAAACCGAAGCGGATTAAACGGTGAAAAGCCACGTTAGACATCATAATTGCGATAATTCCTCTGATCGGCGGGATCGGAGCTGGATATTTCCTGCGAAAAAGAAGGCATGTTGATCTCGGAAGGGCTACGCTCGGGGCCATCGTGCTGCTGATTTTTTCTTTGGGTTTTTCCATCGGCTCAAACAATGAGTTGTTGCAGTCAATGCCCAATATAGGTTTGGACGCGGTCTTTATGGTCACATTAGCCTTGTTCTTCAGTGTCGTTTTCTTGAAGGCTTTTAGGAAGATGATCAAGCTGAATTGATAAAATACATTTTAGCCGCACTGAGTTTCGGCATTCTCGCCGGTTATCTGAACAACAATTATGCGAAGCTAATTGCCAATAGCTGGGTTTCTGACTATTTGTTTGATTTCTCGCTCATCCTGCTACTATTCGCTATGGGGTTCATCTTTGCCGCTGATGAGCAAGCTGTAGCCAAGATGAAAGAGGCTGGGCTGAGAATTCTGGTAGTTCCTTTTTCGATCGCGTTGGGCAGCATTCTGAGTGGTTTGGTTGCTGGAGTTTTGTTGGGCATTAACCCTGTTGGCTCAATGGCTGTCACTGCGGGGTTCGGATGGTACACTCTCGCTGGCCCCCTTGTTGGACAGTTATTTGGGACCAATTTCGGCGCGTTGGGCTTCGTGGTGAATTTTCTAAGAGAATTGTTAACCATCGTGACAATTCCATGGGCGGCAAAAATAGACAAATACACGCCTGTGGCCTTTGGTGGAGCAACAACGATGGACACAACACTCCCCTTGATCATGCGATACTGCGGCTCCGAAACGGTGATAACGGCTTTTTCCAGCGGCTTTATTCTAAGCATAGTTGCCCCCTTCGTAATAAGTGCAATAGCGATAATACCCAAGTGACGTCATTCTAGGGATCCACCCACTGTGAGTTTCGGTCCAGCTTTGATCAGTTTAGAAAATCTGCGTTCAAAGTAATGACCCCTGCAAAATTATACTTTGACTAGATGAAGGTTGAAGATATCTGAGCTTGCTGAGTCGTATAAGGAGAACGTGATTGGGCGCAGTCTGGCACAACGCCCGCGATTCAATGCATGTTGAATAACTAAACATTAACTAGGACTTGACCTCCTTCAACTTTGACTTGATATGCAGGCTCCGGTTTCTTCGCTGGGCCTTTCACAAGGTTGCCAGTCTTGACATTATAGTTTGAGCCGTGGCATGGACACTCAACGTTCTCTCCGAAAAGCTTTCCATCAGAAAGCGAACAACCCATATGCGTGCAAACATTTCCTATCGCATAATATTTTCCACTGATGTTAGCGACCAAAATCTTATTTCCGTCTGCCTGAACTCCTCTCATCTCGTTAGCTGCCAGATCTTTCTCTTGAAGCACTTTTACGAATCCCATACTTTGCGATCACCTCCTACTGAAACTTGGTATTCTGACGCTTGACCCTTGCATCATTTCAGGAAAGAGGAATGATTGATTTTTTTCTTTATTTCTTTTGAAAGGTCCCTAATCGCTTCCGATTTCCAGCCTTAATGTTGCCCAATCCTTGGGGTTGAGTAATTGTTCAGCAAACTTGAGAAGACTCTGATATACTTGCGGCGACATGCTGACTCGTGCGGCATAGAATATCTCTGGTCGCTCGTGAACGTTCATGGCTGGAAGCATAATCTGAAGATCATATTTTAGTTCCTCAAAGTTCTGGCTGAATATCATGGCTTTGTGTGCATCATCCAGTTCTTTGGCTGTGCAGATTTTCCACAACATAGGTTGGGCGTTTTCTTCTTCTTCGTTGATGTGCATGAAGTAGAATGAGATGAACCGATTCCATGCGCGGTAAAATTCTAAGACAAGTTTGCCCCGCAACTCCGATTCAGTCGATCTGGTTCTTACCCCGTCGAGTTGCTCTATAATGTCATCAAACTGTTGGTGCATAGTGCGGTGATCTTCCTCCAGCTTTCTGGCTCCGCCAGGCACGCTTTCAGATAAGAGCGGATGTATGAATCTTTCCTCCAAAGAAGCGTGAAGAAACACGTGTTCTTTGAGTGCAGTTAGCTCGTGATAGAGGATGTCGAGTGAGTCCTTATCATCGTAGTCCATCGTTCCGGCCTTCATCATTATATCGAAGAATCTGACCCGTTGCCCCTTATGAACACCCGCATAAACATCAATTTGATCGCCCATTAAGATACCTCCCACATCAGTCCTTATTCACAAATTGATCAGACTTTAAAGTATTTGTGACAGCGCACGGTATTGAGTGAGCATCACTACTCCTGCTTCATGCTCGTCATTGAATTCCATAAATGATAAACGATAGTGCACGCGATTGAACCATAGTGACTATTTGTTTCTTTCAATTTAATGCTGAGACGTATCCCGCATGGATTGTCCTTTCCCCTACTATAGCATTCGCGTGCGCTAAAGGTAATTTTTTGGTGACACGTCTCTTAACGGCGCGCTCGATGATCCAAGAAGCTTCGAAAAAGGCTGAAAGTTCAAGTATTTTGGTGCGGTCGCCGGGATTTGAACCCGGGATCACAAGCTTGGAGGGCTTGTGTCCTAAACCAGACTAGACGACGACCGCTTCGAGTTTGGCTTTAGATTAGAGAAGTCATATAGATAAGATTTCTTGGGCGAGTTTACGGTTGCGGTTTTTGATTGGGCTTGAAGAGGGTTTTCTCATGTTTTGGTTTGGGTTTGAAGCTGCCGTGATATTGTGGGATTGAGCTTCTTTGTCTTTCTATATTTTTGATTCGAGCATACAGCTTCGATACTTTAGTCTTGGACGGTATTTTGGGCTTTGGAAACCTCACCGGTACGGGCGTGAATGGCTTTTCTATCTGCATGCTACTAGCTTTTTTGGCTGAACGGCGCACTATACCTGTTTTGACTTTTTTGAAGATGACGTAGCCTTCTTTCAGATTCACCTCATTGGCTTCCCAACCTGCTTCCATCCAAGCCCGCGCATGCATGTGGCTGGGCGTGTTTTCCCACCATTTTTCAATTTTGTAGGCTTCTAAGGGTAGGTTATCGCCAATTATCCCGTCAATTCGGGCGAAGCCGAGTTTAGCTGTGTCTGTGAATGCTCCTCTGAACTTCAAGTAGCTCCCAAGTCCAGAGTACTTTGACACTGTTCTGGGTGCAACGATCCTCCTTGCGCAGTTCAGGCAGAGTAATTTGGTCGGGTCGCCAGTCGCAATATCTGGCACCATACAATCCCTACAATAGAGCTTGCCACACCTTTGGCACCGCCTCAGTCGGGTCAACGATAGAACCCTTTTGCATAATCCACATTGATCTTTGTAGGGCATTTCAGACTACCAACATTTTCACAGATCTTATCTGACTAATCACTTGTGAACTCTTGATATAAATTTCTCCGGGCTCTCGTTTTGAAGCGGGTGACAGGTTATTTGATGTCCAGTTGACCTCCAGACGGTGAATGCTTTTGCTTTTCCATCGTTATCAATGGAGACGACCGAGACATGCCTTGGTTATGTGGTGGCAAGTTTCTATGAGACTTCTAGTGGGCGAGCCTCCGTATAAGTGAAAATACTTGAAAAGAAAATGGGAAGGTATTAGGGTTAGCCTTTTACGACGGCTAATGGAACGAGCCTGGCCACCTTTGTGGCGATTCCCACTTGGTCGCTGACTTCAGCGACGGCGTCCACGTTCTTGTATGCTGGGTCAGCTTCTTCAGCTAATACGATTGAGCTTGCTGCTCTGACGTAGATTCCTCGTTGTTCTAAGGCGCGTTTGATGTCTGCGCCCCAATAGTTCCTTTTGGCCGCGGTTCTGCTCATCATCCTGCCTGCGCCATGCGCGGTCGATCCGAAGCTTAGCTCCATTGCCTTTTCTGTTCCGACCAGTAGCCATGAGCTTGTTCCCATGCTGCCGGGAATGAGTACAGGCTGACCTGCTGAAATGTAATCTGGTGGGACTTCGGAGTTTCCAGGTGGAAAAGCTCTGGTTGCGCCTTTACGGTGAACCCAAACTTTCTTTCTTTGACCGTCTACCATGTGGTCTTCGATCTTAGCGATGTTATGTGCTACATCATAGACCAGTTTGAGTCCGAACTTTTCAGGGTCTTCTTTGAAGGCTTTTTTGAAGCTTTGTCTGATCCAGTGCATTATGGCTTGACGATTTGCGAAGGCATAGTTGACCGCGCATGCCATGGCTTGATAATAGTCCTGTGCCTCA
>DASPTR010000126.1:0-5794 GCA_035623315.1 Candidatus Acidiferrum sp.
GCGTGCGCAACCAAATGCAACCCCATTTCTCGAGCCCTTCGATACACGGGCACGAAGGGTTCCGAAGAAAACCTCTCCTCGCTGCCTCCCAAGTCGACCGAAATAACATTATCATTCTTATCCTCGATCAAATCAAGGACATCCAAGCCATTTTCCGGTCCATAATTCCGCACAAGATCGACTCGAATGTTGCATTCAATATTGAAATCAGTTCGTGCACGGGTTATGCCTCTGTTAATAGCATCGATCATCTGACCGTAGTCAAGCCCCCTCAAGACGTGATCAGAAGGCGAAAAGCTTGCTTCGACGTAACGAACATTGCAGCGAGCATCAGATTCAAGCATCTCGTAAGTTAAGCGTTCGAACTGACTTTCTTGACTGATGCAGTCAACAACAGTACTGTAGACAGAGATGAAATGTGGAAAGTCACGATACCGAAAAAGAACCCGAACGTCATCCATCGTCTCAAAAGCCCTCTCAACGTCACCCTGCTCAGCAAGCCAAAGCAGCGTTTCAGGCCTTATAGAACCGACGATGTGAACGTGCTGCTCAACCTTCGGCAAAGCTCTCAATAACTCGTCCATCTCAATCCTCACCAATAGCTAAACTTCAAATGCCGCAAAATCTAGCCCAGTTCCAAAAGGATCCTGCAAGTACCACACACTTGAGAAGTTCTAAAGCGTCGAGTTCCAAAGCCTTCACGTAATCAAGTAACATATTCTCAGGTCCATAAGCACGAGCGCGTCTAAGACTCACCCTCAACATGCTTCAACTGAACAAGCTGAGACCATATAAACCCACTAGCAGACAAGTTAAATACGCATCACTTGGAACGGAGAAGCTCTTATAAGAAAGCCTCCCAGAGTCCTTAAATGGAATAAGTCAAAGAACTTGTGAGAACCATGACAATTCCAGCTGAAATCGCCTGGCTAATTCCGCTAGTCCTCCCATTCATCATAGGCTTGCTGGTGGGCGCCATAATCAAAAAAGGCTTGAAGCTCTTAGTGCTTGTCGTCGCACTTGTCATAGTCCTAATCGCGACAGGCCTCCTAAGCATAAGCTTCACCGGCCTCTACAGTGAAGCCATGACAATATTGCCCAAACTCTATGATCTGGGACACGGATGGCTCAACGCTCTGCCCTACGCCACCGTGACGTTCCTAGTCGGCTTAGCCCTAGGTTTTGTGTTCGCTTAGAACTCGCACCGCACGCGCGATGATCTTCTCATCGAGTCAAAATTGTAGGTACGTTCAGATCTTCATGAGAGATTCTGGCACTCCCGCTCCTGCGCAAAATCGTCGGTTTCAATTGCTTTTTGTTTTCCCTGCAACTTGCGCTCAACGCTTTTCCGATAGTGTCAATCAACGTCATGGTCGCTGGAAACACGGCAAACTGCAAGTCTCCACTCTCGCGATATATGTCCCACGCCAATTCCATGGGCACATGTATTACGAGACCAGGATTCTTCTTAGGCTTCTTCGCGTTCAACTCTTTCACCTAACCCCAAGAGCCTAGAACTGAGTTCTAAAGACTTGCGAATCACAGATCAATAGCCTTACTCCAGAGACATCATAGAAATCCGCCGACCGCTTACGCGCGGATACTCTCTCTCGACATGGATTGTGCATACAAACCGTGGATAAAGCTACGGTCAGGAACCGTAAAAGAGCCACTTGTACTGCTTCTGAATCATTTCCACGTGTTCCACTTCACTATGATCAGGGTTCTGATACTTCACAAAAGCCGAGCCATCCCAAACCGCATCAAAAAGCTCAAGAAAATCCTTACTTGACAATCTCTTCTTCCTATTCAGAAAATCAATGATTTCACGACGCGACGTTCGCCTTCTCCCTCCAACCCTCTCAGGCTGACCACCATAGAACCAAAAAAGACCTAATAAACAAAGTTTTGAAAACGCACATATGTCGAGTTTCTATACAAATGCCCATCCGGCCACCTTGTCCGTAAACAAGCCCACAAAAGAATGCGTAGCCTCAGTGATCATTCTTTCATTTGGCAGGTAGATGAAAAGCAACTTAAGCGCGAAACATTACAGTACTGTCCAACATACGAGGCGTTCAGACATGATTGACGAAGTTCTAGGGCTAGTCAAGGAGCATGAACGATGGCGCGGAAAGCAATGTCTAAACCTCATCCCAAGCGAGAACATCATGAGCCCAGCCGCCAGAAACCTGCTTTCCTCGGAACTCGCACATCGTTACACAGCAAGAGACGGGTTCTACATGGGAACACGCTTCACAGACGCGATCGAACAGCACGGTGAAAAACTCGCAAGAGAACTCTTCAAAGCCGAAACAGCCGATCTCAGACCCCTCAGCGGCCACATAGCAGACATGATCGTACTAGCAAACTACACAAAACCAGGCGACACGATAATGTGCATATCGCCCGAAAACGGCGGTTACCCAGGAATGTGGAACGAAGGCCTCACCGGACTATTCAGGCTCAAAGCACATTCTATCCCGTTCTCAAAACAAGACTGGAACATCAAAACCGAAGAAGCAGCTCAAGCCATACAACACGTCAAACCCAAAATCGTCATCTTCGGCGGAAGCCTAATCCTCTTCCCATACCACGTCAGGCAGCTGGCAGAAACTGCCCGTGAAAACGGTGCCTTCGTCGGCTTCGACGGCTCCCACGTACTCGGCCTAATAGCAGGCAACCAGTTCCAAGACCCGCTCGCCGAGGGCGCCTACGCGCTTTTCGGCTCAACCCACAAATCCTTCTTCGGACCCCAAGGAGGCATAATACTGGCCGACAAAGAACACGGCGAACTGCTCAAACAGAAGATTTACCCAGCCTTCGTAGACAACGCACATTGGAATCGCATAGCAGCAATGACCCTCGCCTTGGCCGAGATGAAAAAATACGGCAAAGCCTACGCCAGACAGGTCGTACGCAATGCTCAAGCGTTGGGCAAGGCCCTGAGCGACTACGGTTTTCCAGTCATATGCAAACACTTAGGGTTCACCCGTTCCCACCAGCTGATCCTCGACTACGAAGAACCAGAAAAAGCCAAAGCCGTGGCAGAGAAGCTTCAAAAAGCAAACATAATAACCGACTGCGTCGTCAGAATCGGCACATGCGAGATAACACGACGCGGAATGAAAGAAAAAGAAGTGCTGACTATAGCGGAACTGCTGAAAAGAACAATTATCGACGAAGAACAGGCCAGCAGCATAAGAAAAGACGTCGCACACTTCACCACACAATTTCAAAAAGCTGAATACTGCTTCGAAAACTAAACCGCTAATAGTCCCACGTTCGCCCTCACATCATATCCAACGCTCTATGGTGAGCAAAACGTCACTTTCTGAATATCCCATCCCCTCTGAACTCTCGGAGACTCTATGGAAACAGAAGTACCACATCGTAGGCCGACACTCGGCAGTCAAAAAGTGCAGGTGGCTACATGAAGCCATGGTCCACGATAGACCTTGCTACAAACAGAAGTTCTACGGAATCAAAACCCATCGGTGCCTACAGATGACGCCGGCACTCTTCAACTGCACGCAACGATGCCTCTTCTGCTGGAGAGCCCAAACAGGAGACAACAACCTAGCATGGGACGAACTGCAAACCCCACAGTGGGACTTGCCAGAGGAAATTGTCGAAGGCAGCATCAAAGCTCAAAGAGCCATCGTCAGCGGATACAAAGCCAACCTCAAAGTGGACCGACTCAAGTTCAAAGACGCTTGGACACCGAAACACACGGCAATAAGCTTAACAGGCGAGCCCACACTGTACGAGCCGATAGGACAGCTTATACAAGCCTTTCACCGAAGAGGACTGACAACGTTCCTCGTGTCCAACGGAACAAGGCCCAAGATCCTGGCGAACCTCAGCGAAGAGCCCACACAGCTTTACATTTCAACATGTGCCCCAGATAAGAAAACATTCACCCTTATTTGCCGCCCACAGATCCCCCGAGCCTGGGAAAGACTCGCCGAGACCCTCGCGATCTTGAAGAGTTTCAGGTGCCCAACCGTAATCCGCATGACACTTGCACGGGGCCTTAACATGAAAAACGTACGCGGCTACGCCAAAATCGTGGAGAAAGCGGACCCAACATACATAGAGCCCAAAGCGTACATGCACGTCGGATATTCTAGGCTGCGCATGAACTATGAGAACACGCCTAGTCACTCGCAAATACGTGAATTCGCAGAGCAACTAGCCCAGGAAACGGGCTACGACATCATCGATGAATCTGAAGAAAGTCGAGTTGTACTCTTGAGCAAACTTGAGAAACCGATCTCGTTTGGCAAGTGACAATATTCATTGCAAATGATACCCGCAGAGAACCCGTTATCTTCAAATGATGACCTAAGATAGCATCATATGAGAACAAGGCTTAAATAGTCTCCTGACCATTGCCCTTCATCTTTAACCTAAAATTGAATCAAGGTGAGACACATGGTAAACGAAGGACGAGGACGACTATTCAGAAGAAAAGACGGCAAATACCTAGTCTACCTGCCAAAAGACCTAGCCGAAGACAGCATGTTCCCATTCAAAGGATCCGACTCGATATTCGTCAAAATAAGCTTCAAAATCGGAGAAACCTCAAAGATTCTGGTCGAGAAATGGGACGGACCACAGCCGGAAGAGTAGCTAACAAACTGACAGGGCAATCAGCAACAACACTATCCTCTATTTTTTCGTAACACAAAAGTACTTATGCTGCTCGAAACCTAAACTGGCACTGGCGCAGCTCAATGTCAACCCTGAGACAAGTTCTCAAAGAAGTAAAAGACGAACTCAAACAGAAAGAAAAGCTCCGAGAGACTGCCCAAGACAACATGCGAAAGGCAACGAGCCTCTCAAAACAAGCCATACTTTTCGTTCACCAGAAGAAACTTGAAGAAGCCGAAAAACTCATAGAAAAAGCCAAAGCAAAAATCCTGGACCTCAACAAAAGCTACGAAGCCTACCCAGAAATCGTTCACAGCGGCCTGTTCGATGCTGCGCGACAAGAATACTCCGAAGCCAACATACTCCTAAGCCTCATCAAAGAATCAAGGTTCGCCACGCCCCGCGACATTGGAGTACCCTCAATAGACTATGTGCTCGGCCTGGCAGACGTTATAGGCGAATACAGACGCCTAGCTCTAGACTATCTCAGAGAGGGCAACGCAAAAAAAGCAGAACAATGCCTCCTCACCATGGACGAAATGTACGTCGAACTCATGGCCCTAGATGAGGCATACATGCTGGTCCCAGGACTCCGAAGAAAATGCGACGTCGGAAGAAAAATCATCGAAATCACCCGTGGAGACATAACCCAAGAAGTCAGAAGAAACGTGCTGGAGAAACACCTCAGAGAATTCGAAAGAATAATCAGAAAGAGCAGAACATGAAACAGAGAATCAACAAGCAATACAAAGCCGCTAAGCCTCGCAAGATGCCCAATTTTTCGGTTGAGAAGGCCCACAGGGCACAGCTACAAATGTCCAAGCAGATCATACTTGAGGACAGACTTCCCGCAGAAATCCACCTCATCGCCGGCGTAGACATCGCTTACGATAGAAACACGTCCATAGCAGCCGCAGTCGTACTGGACTATGACTCGCTCAAACTCGTAGAATCCCAGACTGCAGTTACCAAGACTCGCATGCCCTACGTTCCTACACTACTTTCCTTTAGAGAGATCTTACCATCCATACTGAGCATCAAAGAGTTACAGTTGCAGCCTGACCTCTTCCTCGTCGACGGCCAAGGAATGGCACACCCTTATCGTTGCGGTCTGGCCAGCCACCTTGGCCTCGTCATT
>DASPTR010000127.1:0-4434 GCA_035623315.1 Candidatus Acidiferrum sp.
GCTTCGGACTCCTGGCCCCCTCCTCTCAGTTTAGCCCGTCCGTCACTATGTATCCTCACGCAGGTTCAAACCGACATGCAGCCGAAGAAACAAACCCTAACATACGCACTTTAAACGAATTCGAGAGAGCCAATTAAAGGGTCAACCTGCGAAACCCAGCCCAAACAACGAGGCCACGTCGGAAAGACCAGAAAAGACAACAGAGCCGCACACAAAAGACTCGAATCAGCCACGCTCCGACGGAAAAAGACTTGGTCGGGCGGGCAGGATTTGGACCTGCGACAGTCCGGTTTCTGCATGTACGCCTGGTAGGCTGGGTGACACCCACCGTGGGTAGGCATCTACAGCATCTTCGTCTGCGGGTTTTGCCAGCAGGCTCGGAAGCTCTGCCAGGCTGAGCTACCGCCCGACCAAAACTTCTAGAATGGGCGAAGCGGATTTATGCGTTATGCTATCTTCGGCACATTCCTCTTTTTGTTTGAGTGAGATTCTTAGCGCTTGTCCATCACCATGCGATGCTTAAGTTTTTTAGAATCGCATCAAAGCTTCGAACAAAGGTTTGCAAAGTCACCTGAGCGTAACCTGCGCTTTTGACGCTTGACTCATCATTGCTGAGAATAGAACGGATAGAATATTCTTTGAGAATAGTTGAATTCCCTGCGGCACGGCATTCACTCGTATTAGGATTGTTCCGCATAAGAAGGTGGGACCCAACCGTCTAGGCCCCATAATGTGTTCTATTTCCGTCACTTTCGGAGCTAAATTAGCGTTCCTCCGGTATTTGCGTCAAATAAGTGGATCTTTGTTTCATCAGGGACTATCCAGAGTGTCTTGCCGATTTCTACATCGTCAACTGACTTTGCCACTGTAACGACGGGATTGTCGCCGAACGTAAGGTGAACTTGGATTTCTCTTCCGATCGACTCCATCATTTCCACTTTTGCCTCCAGCGCATTACTTTGAGAGGTTTTTGAGAGCAGAATGTGCTCAGGCCTGATGCCTAGCACAACTTTCAAACCGTCTGAACCCTTCATTTTTTCTCGAATTGAATTGGACAATTCGTACGGGGCGAATGTAACCTGGGTAGGCCTGGTTCGCGCTGATTGATCACCTACGAAGTCGGTTCCTTCAGGAAGACCGTATTTGTCTTCTTTGTTGTTCAATTGTGAATTATCTACCAGCAACTGAAGCGCAGTGGATAGCTCTTCTTCCGCAACGTGCCAGTTACGGTTATCCAAGGCCTTTGCAACGTCTGTCAGGGTGAATCTCGCTCCAGGTCTGCCAGGTCTGCTAAGATCTTTAGAAGCCCAGATTATTCGGCCCTCGACCTTAGAAGTGTCCACATCAAATGTCTTTTTTGCCAGCTCTATTGTGAGGTTGCCATCCTTTTCGTGCAGTTTGCCGTTGAGCATGTTCATAGGAGGGCTTCCGATAAAGCCTGCCACAAAGACATTCGTAGGGGAATCATAAAGTTCCGTGGGTGTTGAGACTTGTTGCAGGACACCGTCTTTCAGAACGGCCACTCTGTCTCCCAGGGACATGGCTTCGACTTGGTCATGTGTGACGTAGACTGTGGTGGTTCCGAGTTTTTGATGAATTTTCTTTAATTCTACTCTCATGTGTACTCTCAGTTTTGCATCTAGGTTCGCAAGTGGTTCATCCATCAGAAAGATCTTTGGTTCTCTAACGATTGCCCTTCCCAGTGCAACTCTTTGCCTCTGGCCGCCGCTTAGCTGCTTGGGTTTTCTGTCCAGAAGTTGTGATATGTCAAGCAGGCTGGCTGTAGCATTGACTCTTGTCTTGATTTCGTTAGGGTTTGTGCCTGCCACTTCCAGAGGAAAGGAGATATTTCGAGAGACCGTCATATGAGGATACAGCGCATAGTCTTGAAAGACCATGGCCACCCCCCTTTCTTGAGGGCGCAAATACACGTCGCGTTGGGGGCTCGTCACGAGTTTGTCGTCAAACCATATCTCTCCGGCTTCTGGCCTCAACAGGCCTGCAATGCATAGAAGTGCGGTAGTCTTGCCACAACCAGAGGGACCGAGCAAGACAAAGAAGTCCTTATCGTCTATATTCAAATCCAAATTCTTGACGGCCTGAACCGTGCCGTACTTTTTGGTCAGATTCTTTATGGCTACCTTGACCAATTTCGGTCCTCTCAGCCTTTAATCGAACCGGACATATATCCTTTGACTAAGTATTTTCCCAGCACTAAATAAACGACGACCAATGGCAGTGTGAACCACACGGCTCCAGCCATGAGAATGTTCCAAGTCGAAGGATCGGTCGTAGCCTTCAAGCCCGCCAAGGCTACTGAAGCCGGCACATTAGGTCCGGTCAACAATACGAGCCCAAAGAGAAAATCATTCCAAATACTCGTAAACTGAAGCACCCCAGCCACTACAAACGCAGAGAGTGAAAGGGGCAAAAGTATCGATTGATATATTCTCCACGTTCCAGCACCGTCAATCTTCGCAGCCATGACGAGACTGTCGGGCAGTTCCTTGTAAAAATTTCTGAAAATGAGCGTGCATATTGGAATGCCGTAGGCGGTATGCGTCAAAACCATCGCTGCTAGAGTGTTATACAATCCTAATCGAGCCATAGTTAGAACCAACGGAATGAGAACAGTCTGATAAGGAATGAATATTCCCACGCAGAAGAATAGAAAGAGTAGGTCAGAACCTCTAAACCTAATTTTAGAGAGCACATAACCATTTATTGAACCTATGAGGCACGAAAAAATTGTGGCAAACACCGTAAATGCCAGACTGTTCAAAAGAGGTCTTCCCATTTTTCCCAAAGCACTCAGCCAAGGTTCCAACGTAGGCGAGGGCGGCAGCGTAATCGGACTACTCTTGATTACGTCTGATCCTGTCTTAAGCGATGTTGTGATATCCGCATAAAAAGGAAGTAGAAAGAAAAACGCAAAGAGAATCAGCAGAATATACAGCAGGCTCCGAG
The DNA here is from genome assembly GCA_035623315.1 of Candidatus Acidiferrum sp. GTDB lineage: Archaea > Thermoproteota > Bathyarchaeia > Bathyarchaeales > Bathycorpusculaceae > DASPTR01. The sequence continues at coordinate 2,968 of DASPTR010000127.1, forward strand.
GAAGCATAGCCTTGAGATTCATCCTTCTTTCCTCCTAAAAGACATGTACAGATATGGTATGATAATAATCATGACCAAAACAAGCAACACGGTTGCAACTGCGGCACCGTAAGCATAGTAATCTTGGCCGAAAGTCTCAGTATACATCAAGAGAGGAAGAACATAAGTGGATGTACCTGCAGGTCCGCCACCTGTCAGAACGTAAATGAAGTCAAAAGCCTTAAGGGCAAAGACCATGAGGATGACAAAAGTGGCCAAAACGGAAGACTTCAATTGTGGTATTATGATTCGCGTGTAAATCCTAAAGCCACTGGCCCCGTCCACCTCGGCCGCCATAACCTGCGACTCTGGAATCGACCTAATTCCGGCAAGAAAAATCAGCATCGTGTAACCCGAGAACTGCCACACAAGGGCTATGACAACACAGTACAAGGCCAAACTCGGATTGTTAATCCAATTTGTTTTCAGAAAGCTTAATCCAATTCGGTCCAGCAGAGCGTTTATGACTCCCGTAGGAGGACCTGGATTGTACATCCAGGCCCACAGTGTAGCTGTTATCACAAACGATAAAGAAAAAGGCAAAAGATATACAGTTCTGAAGACTCCTTCTGCCTTGACTTTATTATCCAACATTATTGCAAGAAAAAGACCTAAGAGAATGCTAGATGGTACAAACAACAAGATTAATAAGAGGTTGTTTTGCAAAGAAATCCAAAAAATCTGCTGACTGAACTCATAAGCATAGTTACGGAAGCCCACTATGCTATAGTCAGGCCTGAGCTGCAGCCAACCAGAAAAAGAGACTAATACGTTCCATCCAATGCTTACATAAACGAAGTAGCCCACTAGAGCGATTGAGGGCAATAAGAACAGGAGGGCTATGGTGCCTTCTCTCAGTGATGCCACCTACGATAGTTGATATTTTGCGTCATATAAAGTTTGATACCTTCGCGTCATATGATGAGAAATTGAAAGGAAAAAAAGAAAAAGGGGCTTAGTTAGCCAGTCAAGTTCCAGGTCTTGACGAAATCGCCACTTGAGGTGGTTATCTGTGACGTCATAGCTGAATCAAGTGTGCTTATTGCGGCACTCTGTGCAGCCGAATTTGTCAGTCGCGCGCTAGCCACGAAAGCGTTGACGGCGGTGTTAAAGGGAGTTAGGACAGACTCTGGCATCGCACTTCCATGTACGAAGCTTGGGTAGAGATAGTACCCATTTGTTGTGCCTTGTGTCGTGATCAACTTGTAATCAGCGATAGCTGCCTGCTGATATGCGCCAAATTGTGCGATATCCGTAAGGTTATTCAAGACATCTGTACGTGGAGGAATTGAGCCTTTGTCTGGGTTGAACGCCATTTCGCCTGCCGCTGACCCGACGAGTTCCAACCAGTTTAGAGAGTTGGTCGGGTCCTTCACGCCATCAGGATGTTCGAAGCAGTCGATCACCAAGCCGTACATGTTCGCAGTT
>DASPTR010000128.1:0-9745 GCA_035623315.1 Candidatus Acidiferrum sp.
CCATCTCAGCGACTTCTGCCCCGCCTTTCGGGTAATTGGCACATCCGACGAAAGCAACTACTCCCGGTATCTCGCCTAGAACAATGGGGCTACCGACGTTTCTTATCTCGACATCTTGTATTGCTCCTCTTCCTACCCTAAGCTTGTAGGTTTCGTCCTTGAGCTTCTTTTCTCCTGCTGATATAATGAAGCTGTGTAGCTTGAGGCCGTTTGGACATGCGTATTCGCACTTACCGCAGCCAACACACATACCGTACAAGTCTGCAAGCTTCACAAGGTCTCCTTCAGCCGCAGCCTTCATCGCCTCTGGAATGAGCAAATCTTGTGGACACGCTCGTCTGCAAGCATTACACTGCGTACACTCCTTTGCCTTTTCGATCAATTCGGCATTATTCAGCAAGGTCTTGGATTTCTTTCGGAGTGGAGCAACCTTCAAAGCAAGTTTTGTGGCAACCTCTCCGACTTTTTCAGGGTCAAGGATCAACGCGCCAGGTATTTTCCTACCTGCGAGATCCTCAACAATCTCATCAGCCGGGTCATTCGTGCGATCAGGGAGACCCATACAGTTCTTTTCAGATGCAACGATGACAGGAGCCTTTATGGCTTCGGCCTCTTGGAAGGAATCAGCCCTGACACATTGCTCATCCAACACTACGACATCTGGAAGGCCGCTCCTTATGAACCGTAGCTGCCACGAAATAGGACCAACAACTTTGGCACGGTTGTGGTATCTAGTTATGTCATGTGCCGTACAGCACAGTCCACAGATTTCGATCTTGCCGTCGAACCCGTTTTCCTTCATGTAATCTATTATTCCCACGGAAGGAACAACGTTGTGGCCGATGACCAGAATCACAGGTTTTTCTGTGCTAATAGTGCCAAAGCCCAAGTCAACGATAGGAGCATCTGGGTCTGCTTTTGGGAACCCATAGGCTGCAACCTGGGCGATGTCTGCCACTTCTAGGCCTAGGTGGTCCATCATGCCTGCATGGAAAACTTTCGACTCGAAATCGAGGTTGTTTCCCTCCATTCCCGTGTGAACCACGGATAGAAGATGGGTAAGCTGGGTCTCGGCATAATCTAGAACTTCTTCTAAGTCAGCTAGCGCTTTTGGTCTCACACCACAGACGAGACGGATCGTGGGAGCCTCAACCTGAACGTTGAATCCTCCGACGTCAAGTGGGTAATCTTCCCCGAATTTCTTGATCAAGTGTTCAACCATGTGTCGTGCATGGCCAACATGAGTTGATGCTCCGATGCAGCAGGCCAAGAGCACCGTCCTCGATTGTTGAGCCTGCATGTTGATTCCGCATGCTCCTCTCTTGTTCCTCGTTAGGTCGCATTTTCCATAGGTGCAGAGGCAGCACAGGTCGCAGAAGGGCATGTAGAATGGTTTGTATCGTTGGAGGAGCCTCATGTCCCAATTTCTCAGAGTTGTTAGCGACGGGAAAGGCGTTGGCCCCATGGGTTCCTCCCAAGTTCGGTCTACAACCTTGCCGAATGAAAATTCAAGATTCTTGGCAAATCCAACGTCAGTCTTCAATTCGCCAATCTTAACATTAAGACCTTTTCTGCTCAAATGCAACACTGCCTATCGGCCAAGAAGACGAAATCTAATGAAGACTTCTCTCATAAGCGTTTCTGGAACTTCCTTCTATTATCAACGATGCAAACCTGAGATGAACCAATAGCCATGTCCAACAGACTACACTTCAAAAGAAGCCAAAGACAGGACGTCAGCCACTCATTTTGTGTTCTGCTTTGTCCATTATCTTTTTCACGGAGAGATATGCTGGGGAGTCAGATGGTAGGTCTAGCAGGGATTCGCCTGCGAGAACGTGTTCTTCAACTTTTTCGTCGTGTGCTATCTTGCCCAAGAATTCAAACCTCAAAGTGGTCTTAGCTCGGTCCTCTAATCCTTCTGGAAATCTGAAGCCCCCGACCAAATAGAAGTTCCTGAAATCAATTTTCACTTCTGTGGCAACACGATAAGCGCGTTCGACATGATCGAATGATTTCTTCGAAGGATCCATGACGTCGAAGATGTCGTCCACCTTCGATGTGATTCTTCTATTCAGGTGCTCTAGACCAGCAGGCGAGTCTATCAAAACACATTTGTAATTCTTTGTCACAGCCTCTAGGGCTCCTTTCAGCGCCGCATTTGGCAAACAGTAGCATCCTTCAGCCCACTTTGTGCCTAATGATATGAAGTCGAAAAGGTCGCCTTCGTGCATGCCCTGAGCCCAGATCCTGTTCTCGATTCGTTCAGTAGGTGCAACGCCGACCGTTGTTCCTCCTTCCTTCAAGAAGGTTTCCATAAGCAGTTCTGAAATGGTCATCTTTCCCTCCTCTTTCAAGTCTACGCCGACCATTTCTCCCAAGTTCTGATCAGGATCGGCATCTACCAATAGCAGGGGCGTGGATCCTTCCTCGATGAAGCATTTTGTCTGCAGGGCTACAAAACTCGTTTTCCCCGTTCCTCCGCGACCTATCGTTACAAGTTTCTTCATAGTGAACTTGTTCCCCCAACCGACATTTTCAACTATGGCCTAGCTTGTTATTGGTTTAGCGTTAATGTAAGCTCTTCGGATAGCTTCTGTATGGCGTGCATTGCCGTAGATCTCCTGTTATTGACAGGAGTTTCCCCTCGCATTTCGAATTCTGCAACCTTCTGATCAAATGGAACAAAAGCCAAAATTCTCAAACCATTTTTCTCTGCAAAATTCTTAATCGCTTCTTCTTGAATATCGTCTCCGACTTTGTTCCCTACTAGGAAAACTTCTTTCATGCCGGCGTTGCGGGCCAATTCTTGAATGTGTTTTGCGATTTCGAGTGCTTTCATGTTTGCGTCCGCAACGATCAACAGTTTATCGACGTTTCTGGCTGTTCCTCTACCCATGTGTTCCACGCCTGCTTCCATGTCGAGTACTATAGCCTCGTCTCTTTCAACGACTAGATGGCGGAGCAAAGCGCGGAGCACAGCATTAGCCGGGCATGTGCATCCGGAACCTACTGATTTGACTGTTCCCATCACGATCATGTCCACGCCTAATGGTGTGCTGACCGAGTATTTTCGGACAATGTCATTTACGGTGAATGATAGTCTGTAAATGCCTGGATAATCCGTGGTAGTTTTTGACTCAATTAGCTCCTTGTTTTCTGAGATGGGAAGTATTTTTCTGGCGTTTTCAGGAGTGATGCCCAGCGTCAGGGCAAGGTTCGGAGATGAATCAGCATCAATTGCAAGTGTTTTCAAACCCTTTTGCACGAATGAGCAGGCGAGACCGGCTGCTACCAGAGTTTTGCCCACTCCTCCCTTGCCTGAAACTGCAATCTTCACCGTTTTTTCCCGTTCTGGCTAAACGTGCCGAGTCTAATTATGTTTTCTGAACGACCGCCGCTTCTAGTCTAGGGTTATGTTCTCGAAAGGTTGATTAAGTCAAAAGGAAGTCAATTGTATAAGGTGTTTAGAACATTGACAATTGCATATGTGTTAGCAAAGGTTGAGGCAGGAAAAGATCAGGAGGTTCTAAAGGATGTCAAAAAGAAACCCGGCGTCACACGGGCAACTCCAACCTATGGAGTCTACGATCTGCACGTCGAGGTGACATTCAATACCATGGATGAATTGGACAAATTCATATTCGATGAGATCCGTCGCATACCAGGAATAAAGGAAACCGTCACCTTGATAGCTTTCAAAGGGGTCTGAATGTCCAAGATCGGCTGCAGAGAGATCTACTTCATCAATGCATTGCAAGCGCGCCAAGTCGATTTCTTGATTGACAGGGTCAAGACAGTTGTGAAGGAAATGGGTTTCCCTCCCGAGTATGACATAAGAGTTTACAAAAACGTGTTTTCATGCTGCGGTGTAGGAGGTCTTGGCATAATCATCGAGGTTGTGGGACCTGAAGAAGAGAAGATAAAGGCAATTGACTTGAGAGCAGTGTCTAAGATTCTCGAGCTTTGCGAGAAGGAAGGTTACGAGGTAGGACACCATTCTGTAGGACAATACGAATCCATGTAGTAGGCATTAGAATTTAGTTAGAGATCTCCCGTTTGTTGGCACAAACGGCTAGACAAGTCATCCCATGCGAACATTTCAAAGCAGATTAGGGTTTCTGTCTTTCGAACGAATGAAGACCTTCTCAGTTCCATCAATCTTTGGTCAATGTTCTTGATTGCTCCGCGAAGTGTGAGAACAAAGTCAAAAGAGCCATGGACAAAATCCATTCTTTCAACTTCAGAGTCCAAGATCAATCCTTTTGATAGGACTTCGTCGCAGAACTCTTTTTCCTTACCTGGGTGGAGAGCTACGAGCACATAGGCACGTGCCCGATTATCTTGAGTTGTCATATACACTTTTCCTGTAGGATATCTGTTCCGCTCAAAATCTTAGACCCTCAACGACGCAACGACGGACGTCATTGCGCCTTCTATTCCTGGAACATTTTTGTGAATATGCGCGATCGCCGATTCCAAATGCTCTTTGTCATTCGATCTTATTGCGCAAATCAGATCATAAGGTCCAAACACGGTGTCCGCAGAGATTACTTCCGGAACAGCCAGAAGTGCCTTCTGCAGTTTCTCCAGGTTTCGTGGTTGAGTGTTCAAGAATAGAAAGGCGGATGGTTCTTCAGCATATGATGGACCTTCATGAATAACGATCAAAGACATTGATCTTGTAACTAGCGCATCTTCAGCGCCGATCATCCGTATGGGGTTGAACCATTTCTCGATGAACTCGTCTAGGTTCTTTAACCCGGTACATTGGACAAGTATGTCCATAGGACCAAGGAGCAGGAATACATCTCCTCGGGGGATGTTCAGTTTTAGAAGGTCTTCCAGTACTGTGTTGTAGAAACCTGGCTTGCAACTCAAACACATGTAGGCTTTCATGACTATCACCGATGACCAATCAACATCCCGATTATGAGACTTCAACGTGACTTGGTTTTGAGAAAGTTTTGGTTTCTTGGATTATTGTTCTTCAGTGTAAAGAATTGTTTTGTGGCTTTTGAAGACAGTTGCTCTTCGCATTCGTCTTTTTCAGATTCTCCAAGTACGCTTTTTCACCAATGTTTTTCATGACCTGTTGTTCCCCGTTCACGAAGCTCATTATATGATACAGCGATTCCTCACCCGAAAGCTGTTGATCGAAGTAGCATCCCTTTTTGACTTCGGTCAAACCCTTTAGATGGTCAAGGGCATACCTGCAATGTCCAACGATTTCACATGAGCTACACTTGCCCCAATCCTCAGGATAAAGGCAGGGACCACACGTTACATGGCAGGCTCTTTTTCCAGGAAACAGGTTAGCTTTGGCATCGCCTTCACAACGACAGCATTTGTTTTCCCACGATTCTTGCTCGACCATAATCATCTATCCTTCTGACAGAGTTATACATTACAATAATGTGACACCTGATTATAAGGATTTGCATTATAAAATATAAGTTGCTGATCTAAACTGCTTATGAAACAGTAGCATTATATAAGGGAGCCGTGTATTTACCTGTTAAGAATGTGGCCTGTTAGGTGATGATCGAGAGCCTTGGTAAGCGAAATTGATGATGTTGACAGGAAGATCTTGTGTCTGTTATCGGGTGATCCTCAGGTGTCTCAAGCTGAGATTTCTGACCGTTTGAAGATCTCTCAGCCAGCTGTGAGTGCGAGAATACGCAAGCTTGAAGAAAAAGGAGTATTATCTCGCTTGATCGGAACTGACGTCAAGAAAGCTCAACTCTTCTTGGCGAAAGTCGATATTACAACAAACCAGGTCGAGCAATTTCTGAAGTCCGTGGAAGACTGTCCTCTTTACTTAAATTGCTTCTTAACCTCAGGAACGCATAACATGACCTGCCTTCTGATGGGAGAAGACATGAGGTCCGTAATGTCATGTGTTGACTCCCGCTTCAGACAAAACGAGTCGATCAAAAACATGGAATGCGACCTAGTAATGACCCCCACCAAGCCTTACGTAGTGCCAGTTAAACCGCACATGGAGAAGAAGAAAATCAACCCTTGCGGCAAAGACTGCAGCGCCTGCGCTTTCTATACAAGCGACAGATGCCTAGGCTGCCCATCCTCAATCTATTACAAAGGACATATTCTGTAGAAGACGCACACCTTGCATTTAGTCTAACGAAGGTGCGACCCGCACTTCGCATTAGGCCCCAATTGCTAATTCTTTATTAAGCCTTAGATACTCTGGGAGCGCATTCGAGGTCACCAGTATCATCTCAACCTGAGGACAATCCAGCTCGTTTCAGTGCTTTCTGCACTTCTTCCCGTATTATGTAACCTGCTACGTGAAGGATCGGCTCTTTTGCCTCTGGGTCAACTGCCATCGTGGCCGTGCAAGGGTAACTGTGATGAGCCTTTGCAACAACATCATAGAGAGTTTCCGTTTTGGTCTCAACTCCTATCAGCTTTTTCGCGATGTACCATGTGGAACCGCAAGGTGCGCTTCGTCTAACCGCCGTAGACTCTATGAACTCCTTATCTCCAGTGTTCACGGTTGAAATCTCCAATGAGGGCTTTCCAATTTCAAGTTCGCTTACAAATCTTGAAATCATAGGCTTGTTCTTTGACGGTTCAAGTGAACAGAAAGGCTTTGGGAATGCACTCTCCAGACCGAGTTCCTCACACTCTTCCTCGAGCTGCCTTGTCAAGCCTAATGGAACCTCGACGAAGTCTTCAATAGGCACGATTAGGCCTGTTGCGCCGGCTTCTTGTACGTGCTTCGGTAATTCAAGCAGTAGATCCTTGTGTAAACCCGAAGCTACGCATAAGTCAGCCCTAGGAATGCTTTTCGGGAGATACTTTCTAGGCTCGTCAATGAACGCGGGAAGGTCGATTGGGCTCGGCAGTTCTATGGCTGCTCTAACATTGCCAACACAAGTGTAGATGCCGTACTTGCAAGAGTCGCAGTAGAGTCCGCAGGACTTACAGAAACTCGGGTCATTTATTAGGTTCCTAATCACTCGTTCCGCAAATTCCCCACTGTAAATGAAAACCAGTTCCATGGATGTTTCGACAGGTTGGTCGCGCTTATCGCGTGGCCTAGTTGTCTCTCGTATCTCCATTGTTTTTGCCGTTTTGATCATTCTAAAGGAATGAGAGAGGCTTGAATTAAGCGTTTCTGGCCGAAAGCTTCTTCTCTCTTAGGCTTCAGCGAGGAGCTATTATGATAGTGGTCTGCCGCAGAAATCTAGGAGCGAGACTTCGATTTTTCATACGGGTGAATTGAATAGTAATATTTAATAATTTGCTTGAAGTTGAAATTAGTTTAGGAGAGCATAGATTTTGATAAAATCAGCAAGAAACAGAACTGCTATCTTCATCGCTATAACTGCATTGGTTCTAATCATCGGCTTCCCTGGAGTCGTGTCAACAGTAAAAGCAGCAAAACCGGACAATGAATGGAGAGCAAGCACGTTTTTCCATGGTCGCCCGCTATGGCAGAGAGGGCCAGACCCGCTTTCTCCAAGTCAAATCATAGGCGCATACAACCTAAATTCAGCAACAGGCGGCGCGGGAACAACCATAGCCATTGTTGACGCTTACGACGATCCAACTATCGCAAACGACTTAGCCACGTTCAGCAGCAACTTCGGCCTGCCTGCAGCCAATTTTATAGAGAAAAAGATGTCAACCACTATCAGCGTGGACAGCGGCTGGGCCCTTGAGATCTCGTTGGATGTCGAGTGGGCTCACGCTATCGCCCCGAATGCAACGATACTACTGGTAGAGGCCACGTCTAACAGCCTCTCGGATCTTTTGGCCGCAGTAAGCTACGCTACGAGCTACACGGGCGTCAAAGCAGTCTCGATGAGCTGGGGCGGAAGCGAATTCTCTACGGAAACTGCCTATGACTCTTACTTCACCGCTCCTGGAATTACTTTCTTCGCATCCAGTGGAGACAGCGGAGCCGGCGTCATTTGGCCTTCAAGCTCGCCAAATGTTGTGGGCGTTGGTGGAACGACCCTCAACCTTAACTCAAACGGAGCTGTGACTTCAGAAACGGCGTGGAGCGGAAGCGGAGGCGGCGTAAGTGCGTACGAAGCCATGCCATCATTTCAAACGAGCTACGGTCTGACGTACACGGCACGCGCCGTACCAGACGTCTCCTACGATGCAGATCCAAACACAGGCGTCTACGTATATGACAGCACACCATACCAAGGTTCTGCTGGATGGTGGGACGTTGGCGGCACGAGCGCAGGAGCTCCTCAATGGGCAGCAATACAAGCTTTAGGACTCTCTGCGGGCAACAACAACTTCTACCAAGACGCGGCATCCTCAGCTTACGCTTCATACTTCAGAGATATCACAAGCGGATCAAACGGGTATACTGCAGGCACAGGCTACGACTTGGTTACAGGCCTCGGCAGCCCAGTCACCACAAGCTTCACACCCTCGACCACCCCAGACTTCACACTGTCAGCGTCGCCGGCTTCTTTGACGATTAATAGTGGATCCTCGGGAACCTCGACGATAACAGTAACCGCTCTCAACGGGTTCGTTGGCACGATCACGCTTTCAACGACTGCTCCGGCTGGTTGGACTGCCAGTCTTAGTCAGAGCTCCATTTTAACGTCGGGCTCATCAACGCTAAACATAATTGTACCTAGCAGCGCTAGCAGCGGATCATACTCGGTTGTGGTACAAGGCACAAGCGGATCTTTAGTCCACACAGTGAGTGTGAAAGTGCAAGTCACCTCCGCAGACTTCTCGATCTCAGTGTCGCCGGCATCGTTGACAATTAGAAGAGGGTCTTCGGGAACCTCGACGATAACAGTAACCGCTCTCAATGGCTTCACAGGCCCAGTAACGCTATCTGCGACTAGTCCTACAGGGTTAACCGCAAGTCTCAACCCTACTTCGATTTCGACCGCTGGAAAATCCACGTTGACAATAAAGGTGGCAAACAACGCAGGAATCGGAACCTACACAATCACGGTGACAGGGAAAAGCGGCACGTTGAGCCACACCGCAACAGTAAGAATAACGGTCCGTCGTTACTGAACACCCTAACACTTCCTTTTTTTCACAACCATTGTAAACGTACGCGTTATTTCCAAAATTCTCTTTGTTAACAGTAAATCGTCCACTATGTTGAGAGTCGGATAGCGTGCAAGCGGGCGTGTTGAGTTGATTGATGAAAAAAGAGTTTGTTTGAGCCTCCGTGAGGCAAAAAGAGCTTTAGCGTCTGCCGGTACATGAAAATTCTGGTCATTTTCTTGAGCGTTCTCTGCGATATTCACTTATTGCTTTCTGTATTAATTCTTCTATCATCGGATCAGTATGGGGAGTCGACACCGCTTGAGTCGAGCCTCTTTTTTCGAGGAGATACCGTTCCGTGCGGTCCCATAATTGCGGGAGATCATCTATCATACACTTCAGGACGTCCCAACGAATATCCGTCGTCGTGTCCCGTGTATTGTTTCGCACGACACAGCACTCCCAATAGAATATAGCACTGGGCTGAAACTTAAACATTGTGTCCACTTGTAGTACACCTAAGAGTGTCAAGCTAAGAGCCTTGAATCGTCGAAAAACCTAATCTCAAGGTTTCAGCTTGTCTACACGTGCGAACTTGTATTAATGTTGAGCTAGTACACAGTAAACCTTAAGTCTGGCAAATAGTACGACATAAGATACAGACAAGCATGAGATGTCTCAAATGAAAAAGAAACTGTCAAGAAAAGAGTTCCTGAAACGGTTCGATCTCCTATGGCAG
>DASPTR010000129.1:0-5163 GCA_035623315.1 Candidatus Acidiferrum sp.
GAAACAAGCAACGTGCCGTCAAAGGAACTGTTTAAAGAATGCGGCTACACTGAAGGTCGAGAAATAGCATACTTCAGCAAACGGGATAATGAAGAAGTATGATGTGTCAAAGCGAAGATACTCCTCACTGCACCCAAACCCTGAGAATCGCTTTCTTTTCATCGAAGCACTGTTCTCTTCAGTTTCCAATAGACGTTACGACCGCGTCGCTCTCGAGTTAGTCCAATATCCTTCTCCAGTTCTCTGGCCCAAGTATAACATAGATGAGTTTGGTCAATTTTTCCCTTCTTATTGAGTTGTTGCCAAGTGAGTCCATTCTTCTCTCCTCGCAATGCTTCTTCTACTTTCTCTCGGAATTTCACGTATGCAGGTCCTTTCATTTTTCTTTCTCCGTAAAGCCTCAGAAAAAAACTGTTTGTTATATGCTCACCCATTTACTACAAGGGCTTTGCTAAGACCTCTTTTATTCGTAGTTGAAAGAACGTTGACGCATTTGTCGGAAGAATGCGAAGCGCGGTGTCTGCACCTCTTCCACTTCCACCGATAGCAATGATGTCTTCATCTGTTGGAATCAGCCCTGCATCCGCTGCCATCAACGTGATCTCGACGCAGACTTTTGTTCCTTGTCCCATGAGTCTCAGCACGTTTGCGATGAGTTCTAAAGGTTGCAGTGTTCCAAAATCTTTCCGTATTGCTCGTTCGGCACTGCTTAGCGCGTGTGTTCCCGTGAAAATCTTTGCTCCGTTGCTCAGAATCTCACGCTTGTACTCTTCCATGAGCTCAGATTTTCCCTTCTCTTGGGCACCATAGAAATGGGTGACAACGACAACATTGCTTCCCTTGAGCAGTTTGGAAGCCTTGGCCCCTGTCTCGCCTGTTGTTGATGCGATGACGACGTTTTCAATTTTTTCGTTACCTATGTACTCTTTCACGAGCTTGAGTACTGCATCTGTATTTTCTTTGCCGCCCTTTTCAAAGTATGTTGCTTTCTTACTCTTCTGACTCATTCATTTCCCTCTCTCAAGATCTGTTCCAATGACCTTTATTTCCTGTTTATGTAACAAGTCCCGACCTAGTGGGCTCTTTTTGGAGGGCTTTCTCTTCAGTTTTGTGCCGCATACTTCACATGTTTTCGCCTTGCTGTCTGCAGAATATTCCTTGTGGCAAGCTGGGCAATATCTCATCCATGTCAGGCGCCGGCGGATGCCGAAGGTCAGGAGCGAGGCGAACTCTATGCCCATTTGGTCGGCAACGTTTTGTATTGAATAGTCGTCAGTGACGATCAGTGGAAAGCAGCCTTCTGCCTTGAGCTGAAGCGCGAGAGCTAAGATCTGCATATCAGTTTCTGAAAGAAAGAATTTGTCGCCCACTAGAATCGATGATGCTTTGACTTTGTCGAGAAATTCTTCGCGTGGCGCTTTTACTCTCAATTTGCCGCTTTCTACTGCAGTTTCAAATCGTACTTCAGACATTGAGCTTTCAGCTATTTCCTCCTTGACCAGCGGAACCGTGAATTCTTCACCTTCGAGCGAGAACGGGTCAAAACCAGCTATGAACGCTGAAGTATCCAAAACCGCGACCTTCTTCGGTGTGGTTTCCATAGTTTCTATCACCCTGCTTTGAACAGTAATCTGCTTTTGAGTCGTTGGTAGAAGTCTTCTCTGAATCGTATGAAAGAGGTCTCGTGTTTCGAGCGGGTAATCGTCACGCCTGCTGTTCTGGAATTTATGTTTTGAACGTAATGTCCGTCGATTATGACCAGCATTTTCTTAGGCCTGAGCGTCTCAACTGTGAGGCGTGATTCGGCAGGAAAGACAATCGGTCGAATGTCAGTTAGCGGACATATTGGTGTCAGAACGAAAGCGTCTACGCCTGGATCTAAAACAGGTCCCCCTGCCGAAAGTGAGTACCCGGTAGACCCTGTCTGCGTGGAAATCAGCAAAGAATCAGCTTGGCAGTTTAGAATCGGCTCCTTAGATTTCAGGATACGCATGTACAACAGTTTTGCCGGCTCATCATGTGTGATTACAACTTCATTCAGTGCATCTGGAAAATTAATGCCGTTTGCGCCAGTTGCAAGTTTCATGCATTTTTCAATGGTATATTCGCCCTTCAGACATCTGTCTACAGCGTCTAAGGCTTGATTAGGTTCGACCTCGGTAAGAAATCCTCGAATTCCCATGTTCACTGCAAGAATCGGCGGCTCAGGTTTTGGCAGAGAGAGACAAGTCCTGAGAATAGTACCATCGCCGCCCACAGTTACCACCAAATCCGTCCTCATCGCCTCTAAAGGAAGAGTCTTCCATCTCGCTCTAGTCCTCTTGGCCAAGGTGGCTTCCAGATAAGTCTCCAACCCCGTCTCAGTCAGATGTTCGGCTAGATCTTCCACAAGTCTCACTGCCTTTCTCCTGTCGAAACGGGCGATCAGGCCGACGCTCTTGAACATGAGTTTCACTGTCGACCTATTGGCGAGACCTTAATAAAAAGCAATGCCCTTCAGCAGACTCGAAACGTCCACATCCACTGAACAGAAAAGACGATAGACGAACCTAAAAGGAAGCAACCTAAAGAGAGGGGTAAAAGAAGCAATAATCCAATGAAGCACAGATCAAAACTTAACTAAGAGATGACCTTTGTTGATGCTTTTGTATACCGCGAATCTGATTGTCAAGTGGAGGAAAATTCACTTAGGGTCCCACGACTGCGGCTCTCTTGTAAAATTATCTTCATAAAAACCCTTTTCTAACCTTCGAGACATTGTTTGCATTAGGGTTCGGTTTGACGGACGAGGAGACCTATTCTTTGATTTTCCGCTCTTTGAAGCATCCTATACGGAGGAAGATATTGAGGATGCTGCAGGATGGTCAACTGAGTTTTTCACAGATCCTTGAGATGGTGTTTATTGACAGTGGACACCTTAGTTATCACCTTGACAGTTTGGGGGACCTCATAACCCGCTCTGAGGATGGAAAATACAAACTGTCGAGCTTTGGTTTGGCTTCAGTGAAGTTGATGAGTGGCGTTGAAGAATACAGGAGACCGGCAACGTCAAAATCGTCGGTTAGGATCAACGCTTCCATTAAGATTCTTGCCGTAGCTCTTTCAGCTGTCTTGCTGTTAGTAAGCATCTACTCATTCGCTTTTACAACGAATGGGCTCAATCAGTTCCTTAATATCTCCGCAGCAGGGTTTGTCTCCTCTTCGGATCGACCGTTTGATTACAACCTAACTCTTGTTTACGGGAACGTTGAGTCGAGGATAAGCATGCCTGACGGATTTCTCATAATAACCCACGAACCAGACAACACCGTAAGTGAGTGGACACAGTACCCTTTGATGCTTTATCTCGATTTCAACGAGACCTACTTCAAATTTTTTTACGTAATGGTTCATGGTCCCAATAATTACACGACCACCAACGGTCCTCTAGGGACTAACGGAGATAACATGGGCGCCGGCTTAGGCTACATCACTCAGCCTGGTTCATACATGATCGAAATAGAGAACACAAACACCGATTTACTGTCGGGTAACTTTTCACTAAACATTATGGAAGAAGTCTTCCAAAGACCACTCTTTTACTATGGGCTCCTAGGAATAATAAGCGCGTTCACAGCACCTTTAGTAATACTCCCAAGCTGGATGTGGATAAAGAGGGCGAAGCCTAGCCACAATGCCTAAGCGTTGGGCAGCGCCCTACAATGGTTTGACCCCCGCCAAACTCCGATCGATGCGAGTGAGGGCTTTTGCATCAGGACAAAAAATCGAGCGAAATGATGTCTCTACAAATGATGAACTATTAGGCGTCGAAAAGCCAGTGCTAAATCTATATATGGGTGTTGTTAAGAATTGCTCTGAGTGTAGGGTTTCAGGAGTTGACGTGACTGTGACGAAACCGATTGATGTTGGTAGCCTTCGTGTTGGCGGATACATGATCCTGGATGGGGAACCATGTCAAATACTTGACATAAAGCATTCAAAGCCTGGAAAACACGGTTCAGCGAAAGCCCGAATTGTCGCCATAGGCGTTTTTGATGGTGCAAAGAGGCAATTCGTCAAGCCTGTTGACTTGAATACTGAAGTGCCCATTATCGACAAGAGGACGGGGCAAGTCTTCGCAGTCAATCCGTCAGGAATTCAAATAATGGACCTTGAAACCTACGAGTATCTGGATGCTCCCTATCCGCAGGACGAAGAGTTAAAGGCGAAGCTTGTGCCTGGAGTAGAGATCGAGTACTGGAAAATAATGGGTAGAATGAAAATCGTCAGAACCAAGAAGGAATAAAAAGACAAACTAGAATCGCCCCTCAGTTGGGCGGCGCGGCTCCAAAGCTTCTTGGAGGAGCCTACGTTTATCTAATTTTTAATTGCTTCTGCTGAGGGTTCTTCCGGCATCTTTGTTTCTCGGAAATAAACCCAGAATAAAGCAATTGAGACAGCATAAAACAGTCCGGCCAAGAAGAAGGGTTCTGCCAACAATCCTGCACCGATAAGCCAAGCACCGATGAAACTGCTCAGCGCGTTAGGCAACCTCCATAGTGCAGCGCTTATTCCTGAGGCGACACCGCGTTCATCTTCTGCTACCAACCCCATTATCATCGATTGTTGAAGCGGGCTTGACATGTTCATCAAAAATGCCCTAGACGTGTAGACGATACTTGCTGAGATATAATCTGGGCAGAGTGGAGTAGCAAACATGAACCCAGTTGAAATAGCCTGAGTAAACACGATAGCCCTGACCACGCCCAGCCTTCTGGAGAGCGTTGGTGCTGCCAACGTTGCAACTCCGATTACTATATTTGCCACGCCCAATATTGGACCGCTTATCGAGTCAGAAATACCATATTGCGCCTTCATCCAGGCAGTCATTAAGGGCACGATGATACCTGCGCCGAAAGCAATTATGGCACTGGCAACAACGAATTTTATCAGAACGTCTTTCGATTTCATGTTAGCAAGTGTCCGAATTACGTTGAAAGCCGGCGTTTCTTTTTTCACATTGGACTCCGTGATTCTGAGCATGATGAGCGTTGAAGCCAAACTCAGGGAGGCAAGAATAACATAGAGCACAACGTGGCTTTCTCTGGTGCTGAACCCCAAGATCTGAAAAACCACTACAACAGGTATAATGAAGCTTCCAATGCCGAAGGCTATGCCCTGTGC
>DASPTR010000130.1:0-15677 GCA_035623315.1 Candidatus Acidiferrum sp.
TTCTTTGCATGAATTCGTGTGTTGTCTGATGTTTTGAATCACTACAAGTGGGGCTTTAGCATCTTTGGTCCATCTTACGGCATCCTTGCCCAAGAAATCAAAGTGAAGGACGTCGCCTTCTATTTTGATGTGTTCCGGCCTGAGAGTTATGGCTCCAACAGTGTCGGCTTCACCTGGATCTTTTTCGTCACCGACTCTCATGTTTAAGTTGAATATCAGCCAGCAAACCGTAGCGACCTTTCTTCGTGCGTCGTCTTTAGAGTTCAAGTTACTCAGTATGTGCGTTTCGATTTCTTTGACTTTGTCGCCGAGTTTTTCGGCTTTTTTAAATTTCTCTTTCTCCCGCATCTGCTTTACAAATGTGGAATCTGAAAACCAGACATATTTGATCTTGCCCGTGAGCTTGTCTTCCCACTTGGCCACGTACATTCTGTCTGGTTCCCACACCCTTTCCTTCCAGTTGCCCTGAGGTTTGGGAGAATCTGGAGAAAGATTAAGTACGATATCAGACTGTGATGGACCTTGTTTCCAGTTTCCACGTTTCGGATGATCGCCTCTCCCTGCAAAAAGGCATGCTGGCTCGGCAGTCCAATTGGCTATGTCAATCTCTTTTCCATCGACGATGGCATAACCATACACCTTTTTCAACGCTTCCCTCTTAGCTTTTCTCTCAGCTGCGACTTTCTTCTTCTCCTCTTTAGTCATGTTCAGCTTCTTCTGCTGCTCTCCCTTCACGTATTCTCTGACTTCGGAGAAATCGATCTCCATGTCTTCTCTAGGTTTGCCGTTGACCAGAGGATCCAAGTCGTCTCTAATGTGGAGATCATTCAAGAAAGCTGCGGAGGGATTTTCCTGCCTTAGTTCTTCGACGAATATGTGCATGAAATTCTTATAGAATAGCTTGTCTGGAGGGGTTGTCTGCGACATCTCTTTTCTTACCCATGCCAGGGCCATCTGTTCCGTCTTCGGCGTAAGTTTTACAGGGTTTCCGCCGATTTTGACGGATAAGCCTTGAGACTCACATGGTGGGACGTAGACTCCATTATGCTTGAGGCTCTTCATGACGTACTTCAATTCTCACACCTCGACGAGTCTCATTTCATTCCCCCAATTTCGTTGATCAAGCCGACCATCAGTACTGCACCGTTGAACGGTTGCAACCCGGAGTTTTCTGTTTCATTCTTTAGCTTCCTTAAAAACCTTCACAGGTTCCCTCAGGTCATATCACTCGAGACTGCCTCTCCCGTCTTTCTTTGCTCCAGCAGTGTTCTATATAGGTTCTCCACGATTCGATCGTTTATGTAACCCTTATGCGGTCGAAAACCACCTGCGAATGCCTCTGGCACGTGTAGAAGTTCGTGGATGATCGTTTTCTCCTTATCTTTCTGGCTCAGTCTGTCGAATCGTTCTGAGATGACTTCTATCGTGTAAGACGGTGGAAGGTTAAGAGCTTCTTGCCAAATCTTGCTTAGCCCATGAATCCTCGCGATCGTGCGTTCGGAGGATGAGCCTGTGCTTCTGAAACAAAAGATAAACTGAGGGACAACATGAAAAAGGCATAGCTTATCAACGATTTCGTCGGCGAGCTTTTTGACATCAGGAGCTTCAACGTATTTTATAGGCACGTTACAACCACTTCCATATCTCAGAGCCTATGATAACCTCTATCTGCGGTTAACCCTTCACAATAGAAATGTGGGTTATTTTTTCCTCTTAGGCTCTTGCGGAAGCTCAGGCTCTTCAGCACCAAGCAGTACTCTGAGGGATTTGACCTCTTCTCTCAACATGCTTACTTCATTCTCCAAAGCTTTAGCCTTAGAGTCCGCCATCTTCTTGAGCTCCTCGATTTCAAGCAGAAGGTTTCTGCGTTCACCCTCTAGATTTCTGAGCTTGTCTACAACACTCTTAAAAGCGCTCATGACTCGCACGCCTATGTAACAATCAGTAATAGCTGACTTAAGGGATTTAAGATTTTTTGTCGAACATTTTCTGCAACACACAGGAAGCTTACGCAGAGCTCAAGAATGAATCTAATGCCGAAGACAGATTACCCCAGAAATACTGACTTATAAAATAAAAAAGAAGGCGAATTGCTCGCCATAGGGTGCTTTGTTTAGCTATCGTTTTCTTTTTACTGTGGTTTCTTTTTTTATCTCATCAAAGTTATTTCCATCGTGGAAACCATTCTTGGTCTATTTTGGCCTTCTCTTGGCGGCATCTCTTCTGTTCCTATGGAGATCTTGCCTATCTTCAGGTCCTTTAGGAAGCGGCTTCTAGCTATTTCAGCTACGTCAACAGCAGTCGTGATAGCTTGTCCGCGTGCCTTTAGAGTTATTTCTTTGGCGCTGCTTGATGATAGGCTTGTTATGATCGCCAGAACATAGCTCATTGCTGGTTTCCTGCCAATGAAAACAATTCCTGCATTCTCTGTCATTTTTTCTTCACTCCTTTTTTTATTGTTGATTGTCGCGTGTAACGCACCGTGTCAGTTCGCTGTCCGACACCAGAACGTTACCGCGTAAATGAAATGCATCGTCCTTTATAAACGCAATCTTAGCACAATTTCCCAATAGGACACCTGAAAAGAGAATTGCGGGGCAACTTACACATGCAAACAGGCTAATAATCCCAAACCGATTTGAGCAACGTATTTTTCAGTGGTCAACGACCACACCGCAGGCCTTCTTGCATTCCAAAGGTGATTAGAAAATGTAGATGATCGAGCAGATAATCAAATGTTCTTATCCATAATTGGAGCGTTTTTGATCACTAGATATTATCTTCTTTCGCTACGCTTTTTCTGATTCTTTCCGTTGTATGACTTTGTCCAATCTCAGCTATCGGAGATATGTTTTAAATATTCGTTGATTGAATAGGAATTCGATAGTGAATGCTAAGGTGATTGAATGTCTTATTGCCCCAAATGTGGAAATAAGATAACTGAAGATATGATTTTCTGCCCCAAATGTGGCGCCCCATTGAAGGTTGAGCAAGCGACTACACAGTCTCAAGCTCCCGTGACCTATAGACACGAGAAGGATGAGAAGACGGAGAAAGGCTCTGAAAAGGGTGAGAAACACGAAAAGCGTGAGAAGCGTGAGTATGGATTCATAGGTCCCCTGATCGCCGGCATAATAATCTTGTTCATTGGACTATCAGCCTATCTTTCAATCACCGGTTACAACCCGAACATATTGTGGGCATTTTTCCTAGTTGCCATAGGCTTGCTAATTGTCATCGCTGCAGTCTACGGTGCGTTGATGGCTTCACGGAGGCATCCTAGGGTTTAGGTCAGCCATCCGAAGAACAGTCTGTAAAGCCTTTGTTCCAATAGAGTCGTGACGTTTCGCCTGCCGACGACACGGAAATAGTTTTTTCCAGCAGCTTCGACGATGTCTCCAATATCGTACCTAGGGAACATACATGATGAAACGATTAGTCTGCCCCATTCACCTCGTTTGAGTTCATGCAACATCTTTGCACCTTTGCTGCTTTGAACTTCAAAGAAGTAACTATCATAATTCGGCGTAACGTAAGGCAAGTCATCAAGCTGCTGCGCGAACACTCCTTCCGTGGCGCTGTAGATTTCCACCACGGGCAAATCACCGAAGTACTTTCTCAACAATGGCGCATACCGAAACTGTATTTTCCGTACACTCGTGCAGAACAAGGCTTTGAAGTTCCACAGTTCCTTCGGCTTTTTCACATGTTTTCGCTCCACGTATTTCGCGAATGCTAAAATAACGGGCGTCACACCCATCGTGGCCGTAATATTCTCGCCGGCTCCTTTCTGATAAGCTAGCTCGAACCTTTTTTCCCAATCTTGTCTGCTGATTCCCGAGCCCAAGGCATCAATCTCTTCTTGTCTTGGGAGTAGGCTCACCCTGTTGAGCATGGGATTGAGCCGCGCGTAGGTTCCAGAGCTGTAACCATAAGTTACGGATTGCCCATCTACTGTCGTCGTGTGAACGTTGGAAGGGAAGTTAAGGTTCAGTATTCTTCCGACAAGCAGGTTGAAGTCTTGTTTTCTAATCGCATAGTTGACTAGGGCTCTTGCGCCACATGACAGTATTTGTTTAATATGAGTTCTCGTAGCCGGCAGCACTTTAGCAGGTCCCGTGGAACCCCGCGTCATGACCCAACACAATAAAGGCTCGTCCAAAATCGACCTGTAATTGCCTCTTTGAACTTCTGCCAAGTAAGGCCTTAAACCATTGTAGTTAACGGTGGGGAAATTTGCCCTGAATTCTGTGACGTTATTGATCTCTGAGGCGCGATGGCTTCTTCCATAGTCTGTCTTATCGTATTTTTTGAGAAGTTCCATCAGAACTCTCTTCTGTGAATCTTGAGGATTTTTTAAAGAATCATACCACGAGCCCACTATGGGCTGGAAGAGGCCTAGACTCGTCTTTTCTGGAAACATTTGAGGAATAAAGCTAAGATATAGTTTATTTGCGTTGTCGTTATTGCTGGATTCTGCGTGTCCACGATGCGGTCACTAATTCTCGGTCCCGAGTCTGTTCCAGACTTGAAACACGGTTTTTTGTGTTCAGTCTCCTTCTTGGATTGTTTTGTTGATGCTTGTGAATGTACACAGATTTTCATGATTGCTAAACGAGTTTGTCTGGACGCGCTTCAAGGACAAGACTAGGTCATCATGGGCATGCGACAGGATCCGCCTCGCCCAATATTTTCACGTGTGCGAGACCGCTTGGATACACAATGTCACTCGGGTCACTGTCGAAATCTAACGGGGATTCAACGATTATCCTGTAGTTCTCAGCTGCTTTTGCGACGGTGCACCATTGGCACGACAGGTCACAGTTTGTCCAAGCAGTAACGTCAGCGCCTCAGTGTGGAACCGTTCGGGCTCCAAGTACAACGGTTTCACGCGCAACTCTAGAATCTGCTCAAAAGTCAGATTGAATAGAAAAAGTGCGGGGGGTGGGATTTGAACCCACGAACCTCTACAGGATAGGCGCCTCAGGCCTACGCCTTTGACCATGCTTGGCAACCCCCGCCTGAATAGGCTAACCGCCCTATCTTGTAAAATGCAGTCTAAATTAAGTCTTGCCTAGATTTCACAAAATCAGGAAAATAAAAAACCTGTTAAAGTTTGCTCTAACGCTTTGAACCGTCTCTAAATCGGAAGGGTGCCCGTCAAATTGCCCTCGTCAAACTTGGTCATGATCTTCTGAAGCCTAAACACGCTAGACTTTTGGCTTCTGGGCTAGATCTTCGATCTTTGCTCGCTTGAGCTTTAGGACATGTTTCGCCAATTCGTTTACGATAGCTTCAAACACTATTCTACCTTTCTCAGCAGTGGCTGTTTTTGATTTGCCGTAGACGCCTGAAGCCGTTTCGTCCAAAGTGCTCAGTGGCAGAGTTAGCCCTTCGATCTGCAATTCGTGTTTGCGAAGGTCAGAGTCTACGGCTTTGCTCATGTTCACCAGGCTTGCGTGTAGGGCCAAGTTCATTGAGGTCTCTTCAGCTCCTGCGTGTCTCCTTTCTTCTGGCGTGAAAAGTTCGGGCAAAAGTTTAGCTGCGGCGGGCCACCACTGAAAAACCGAAATGAACACTTCGGCTTCTCTCAGTTCCTTAGCCAACTCCGTCAGAGCAGCCAGATTGCCCCCATGCCCGTTGACTACTATGATCTTTCGAACACCAAAATAGCGTAATGACAAGCACGCGTCTCTAACGTACTTCTTAAACGTTCTGGGCGATATGAAGATGGTTCCCCAAAACTGCTTGTGATGGGAGCTTACGCCGAAAGGAATCGTTGGCAAGCAGAGGACATTTGTACGTTTTGCGGTTTCTTCAGCGATGGCCTTGGCTATCAGGAAATCAGTCCCGAGGGGATTTGCAGGTCCATGCTGCTCCGTCGCCCCTATAGGAAAAATCACCGTATCATTCTCGCTGAAATATCTCTTAGCATCTGGCCAACTCATCTCAAACAGAAGGTTCTGCAAAGTCGTCTGCCTCTTCCGCGAAACCGTTTTATTAATCCAGCTAGATATAAACTTGCAATTCTAAAATGGGTGAAAGTCTTTGAAGGCCCTGATTCTCGCAGGAGGTTTCGGCACACGATTGAGACCTCTCAGCTGCACGAGACCTAAGAGTCTTTTTCCAGTAATCAACAAGCCCCTGCTCCAATGGACCTTCGAAAGACTCGCCAAAAGCAAGATCAAAGACGCCATACTGGCAGTAAACTATCAGACTGAGGCCACGATAAAACAGCACAGGATCCCAAAATACGGCATCCACGTCGAATACTCCAGAGATCCGTTGAGAAAACCGCTTGGAACCGCGGGCCCGATAAGGAAAGCAGAAAAACACATCGGCTGCAAAGACAGTTTCATAGTCCTGAATGGTGATATATTCGCCGATGTCGACTACGGTGAGATCTTGAAACTCCACGAACAGAAGAAAGCAATGGCCACCATAGCCCTCCACAGAGTTGAGGACCCAAGCAGGTATGGGGTTGCCGAGCTTTCCGGAGATAATCGAATAATAAGGTTTGTTGAGAAGCCGATGAGAGAATCAGCTCCGTCAAACCTGATAAACGCAGGTGCTTACGCGCTGAGCCCCGCAATCTTTGACTACATACCAAAGGGGCGAGCAGTATCCATCGAAAGAGAGATTTTTCCCATACTTGCAGAAGAAAAAAGGCTTTTCGGATGCGTCTTCGAAGGGTTGTGGATTGACATCGGCAAACCTGAAGATTTTCTGCAAATAAACAGGGTTTTACTCGACACTGTCGGCAGCCCACCGACAAACAAAATCAGATGCAGTGGGAGAATCAAAATGCCAGCGGCTATTGATAAAGAGGTTTCAATAGGAAAAGGATCAATCGTGGGTCCATACGCAGTTTTAGGACGCAGAGTCAAACTTGGAGAAAACGTGAGCATAGAGGATTCGGTAATTCTCCCCGACGTCACAATATCGGACTCCTGTCGAGTTACGGGCGCCGTCATAGGCGAAGGTGCACTGATTGGAGAAAGGACAAAAATCAAAAAAGGATGCATGATTGGCGACCATGTGACAGTGGGAGACAACGTCACACTCGCAGAAGGAGTTTCAGTCTGCCCTGCTAAACAGATTTCTCAAAGCGTTTTAGTTCCAAAAACAATCTGTTGAATGGAGACCTAGCGACATGCTGAACCACAAACGTCTATTTGGGACCAACGGGATCCGTGGAGTGGCAAACAAAGAGATGACTCCCACCTTTGCAATCAAGATTGGAAGTGCGATCGGAACATTCTTCAAACGAGAAAAACTCATCGTTGGATATGACGCTAGGACTAGTAGTCCGATGCTCGCAAAAGCCTTGGTCGCTGGCCTAGTTGCCACAGGATGCGACGTTCTCCTCTCAGGCATGGCGCCAACGCCTGCACTGCAATATGCAGTCAAGAATCACAAAACAGCCGGAGCCTTGATAGTAACTGCCTCTCACAACCCGCCGGAATATAACGGAATCAAAGTCGTCTGGAAAGATGGGATAGAGATTTCCCACGACCAAGAAATCGAAATTGAAAGAATCTACTTCGACGAGAAAATACTGTATACAAAGTGGAACAAGCTTGGAACCGTTCGCGACCTGCCCGGAATAGTTGAAGAATACATAGAAGCAATAAAAACACACGTAAACGTCACAAAGATTGCAAACAGGAACCTCCGTGTAGTCGTTGACAGTGCAAACAGTGTGGGCAGCCTATCTGCACCTTTCCTACTCCGCGATCTAGGCTGCATGGTCACTACAATAAACGCCAACATTGACGGCACATTCCCAGGACGACCGCCCGAACCGAGACCAGAGAATCTTGAGAAGCTGGCGCTGATGGTCAAAGCCGTCAAAGCAGACCTGGGCATCGCATTCGACGGAGATGCGGACCGTTCAATCTTCGTCGATGAACAGGGCGAGATTCATTGGGGAGATCAGACATTCGCCTTGGTTGAGAAATTCTTTCTTAAGCGAAACAAAGGCGAAAAAATCGTCACGCCAGTGAGCTCCTCGACCCTAATCAAAGATATTGCCGAGGCCTATAGAGGGAGACTCGTTTGGACTAAAGTGGGCAGCGTAACAGTCTCACAGACAATGAAAAAACTGAAAGCCAAGTTAGGCGGCGAAGAAAACGGTGGAATCTTCTACGGTCCTCACAACGCAGTCAGAGACGGATCCATGGCAGCTGCCTTAATACTGGACATAATGGCTGAAACAGGGAAAAAACTGTCTAAACTGCTTGACGAGTTGCCAAAATATTACTTAGAGAAAGCCAAAACTGAATGCCCGGAAGAACTCAAAGAGAAAGTCCTTAGCAGTCTAATCCGACAATTCAAAGACTTCAACGTCAACACGACAGACGGCTTAAAAATATGGTTCAAAGACAAAAGCGTCATACTCATTAGACCGAGCGGCACAGAACCAATATATCGATTGTACGCCGAAGCCAAGACACAGCAACGAGCATCAAGACTAGTCAGCGAATACAGCTCGAAACTTAAAAAAACCATAGACAGCTTTAGCTGAGAGAATATCAATATCGCCACGAATGGAGACCACATATGTCATCAACCTTACACTTGAAACCTGAGGATGTCGACACCAGAGAAAAGAGGGCAAAATACACTGTCACGATCGCTGGCTGCGAACAGAACGGCCTGTTGTACTCATGCCTTTTCGCCAACGCAGGATACAAGGTGATATGCACAGACCACGATCAAACCCTAATACATCTTGTGGCAAAGGGAAAAGCCCCGTTCACCCAGCGTGACACAGAGATCGGCTTGAGGAACCATGTTAAAGAGGGGCATATCATGGCAACAGAAGATACGAAAACAGCAATTTCCAGAAGCAACATAATCATAATCAACACGCCTCTCGAGATTGACCAAAAGAAGAAGCCTGATTACTCAAATATCGAGAAAACCTGCAAGCTCCTCGGCGCGAACATTCGTCAAGACTCACTCACCATCATTACTAGCATCGTAGGAGTCGGCGTCGTGGACGGCCTCATTCGGGAAACCTTAGAAAATACGTCAGGATTCAGGATTGGAACCGAGATAGGATTGGCCTACAGCCCGAAATTTGCTTCGAACGTCGAAAACATCGAAAAAGAACCTGGCCAAGAACAAATTGTCGCCGCATCCGACAAGACCAGCTTGAATGCAGCATCAACTGTCCTGGAAACAATTTCGCAAGGCACCCTTAAAAGAACACTGAACGTTGGTGCGGCAGAAATAGCCGTGCTCTTCCAAGCTGCACAACAAGAAGTCAACAGTGCCCTTGCCAACGAATTCGCCTTCTTCTGCGAAAAAGCAGGCTTGGACTACTTTGAGGCTCAAGGTCTCGGAACCCATGCCACGGCCATCTCTTCGCCCGCACATTCAGATGCAAAGACCGAGGACGCTTCGTATCTTTTCTTGGAAGATGCTGAAAACCTGAGCGTGAAATTGAGAACTCTCTCAGTGGCCCGAGAAACCAACGAAGAGATAGCTAGACACGCAGCGAATCTAGTAGGAGACGCTTTAAGAAGCTGTGGAAGAACCTTCACAAGAGCCAAAGTATCCATGCTTGGAATATCGGAGACGCCGAACATGAAGAGCCCCCCTAAGAGACTAGTTAAGAAGCTTGCCAAGATAATGGAGACAAGGGGGGCTAAGATAAGCATTTACGATCCTTACTTTTCCAGCGATTCTCCCGATGCTGGACGCCCCGTTAAGAAAACCCTGAATGAATCGTTGGAAGGCGCGAACTGTATAGTGTTGATTACACCGCATGATCAGTTTAGACGTATAAGCTTGAACAAGTTGAAGATCTTGACGAAAATGCCCGCGGCAATAGTTGACCTCACAGGAATCTTGGAACCTGATAAGGTTGAAAAGGAAGGCTTCATATATCGTGGACTAGGAAGAAAGGTCTTGAGAAAATGAAGAAACTAGGCGTAGCCGTCATCGGCACAGGATTCTGGGGAAGAAACCATGCGAGAGTATTCAAAGAACTTGCCGAAACAGAACTCCTTGCCATATGCGACATAGATCCCGAAAGGGCAAGAACAGTGGCTGATCAGTTCGGAACCAAGCCGTACACAAGTACTGAAAAGATGCTGAAGAACAAGGATATTGAAGCTGTTAGTGTGTGCACGTGGTCAACGAGTCTTGCCAGAGAAGCCCTCAAAGCGCTGAAGGCAGGTAGACACGTTCTGGTCGAGAAACCGATGGCCGCAAACGTGAGATTGGCTGAGGAACTGCTGAAGGTGGCTGAAGATAACGGTGTGCATCTTACGGTTGGCTTTTTGATGCGGTTTATTCCAGGGTTACAGCGAATCAAACAAGAGATTAAGGACAAGACACTCGGTGAACCTGTCTGCGCAACTGCCAAGCGAGTTTCTCAATGGCCGGAAAGAATAGGCGATGTGGGAGTGGTCAAGGACACAGCTATTCACGATTTTGACGTGATGAGATATGTCTTCAACGAGGACCCTGTTGCGGTCTACGCGAAAACAGGCAGCATGAAAAACCGAAAATTCGAGGACTACGCTCAGATAATGCTCACTTTCAAAGGCGGTCAGAGCTCCTTCATCGAATCCAACTGGTTGACACCCTACAAGACAAGAGTGCTGATAGTCACGGGAAGCGAAGCCATAGTAAAGCTTGATTATATAACGCAGGAATTGACCATCGAAGACGCAATGGAGACTCTTCAGCCGAGATTCGCTTTGCAGGAACCTCTCAAACTTGAGCTGCGACACTTTGCCAAATGTGTAACGACAGATGAGAAGCCGATGATAACGGGAATAGACGGCTTGAAAGCCCTGAAGATAGCAGAGGCCGCGCTTAAGTCATCGGCTAAAGGTAGAGCATTGAAACTGGAAGAGTAGCACGCTTATGGCTTCTTTTTTGCTTGGCCCGTGGAACTTTTCAATTTAAAAGGTTGACCCTCGCGAAGGATTTTTTCAGGGACTTTTTCTCTCCACTTTTTCAGGAATGGAAGGTCTTCATTCTCCTTACGTAGCTCGTCAGGTAACATCTCCGGAATTTCATCCCTAATCGGATACCATCGTAAACACTTAGGACACACAATCAGACCCTCAACAATCTCTTCCTTTTCCTCAAAAACGTGGAGTTCAAGCGGATGATACTTGTCGATTGGACAGGCCAATATCTCCATCAGTTTCTTCTTCACCTGATCATCCCTGACAAGAAGTATCGACGAATCGCTTATTAAACTTGCCAAGCTGAACCCTTCACGAAAATGTCCAAGACGACTTGGGACCAGTTTGGACCCGTCGACCTGACCACGTGACCGAAGGGGATTTCGAAAGCCACATTTAAGTCGGCAAGTTTCTTAACCACCTTCATTCTGACCTTTTCAACGGCATCTTCTGTCTTTTTCGCATGTTCAAAGTCGTAATAGTGAATCCAACCTCGTTGCTCACTAAGCGCTAATAGGGCATAGGACAAATATTCAAAGGCTTTCCCGGGTAACGGCATCAGAACCCTTTCTGCCACGTGCAGAAGCCTTGCTTCGATGACATCTTTTGCGTCTCCGAATAGTGGGATGACCCTTCGGTAAGCCCTGTTCACTCTGATATTCTTCTGCATATGTTCTAAAGCGACTGGATTGATGTCGATCGAAAATACTCGGGACGCATTTGAGTACTTGGCTATTAGCAAAGAAAAACAACCCACGCCTGCAAACATGTTTACCACTGTCTCACCGGCGGTTACCTGTTTCGCAACTCGCATGCGTTCACATGAAAGCCTCGGAGAAAAATAGCAGTTTGAAACATCAACAGAGAATTTGCATCCAGATTCGACGTGTGTAGTGACTGTCTTGCTCTCGCCTGCTACGTGCCGTAACTCACGAGTCCTGAAACCCTGGCGGATAGGACTTGTCTGCACAAGCACCGTCTTAACATTATGATGGAAGTTCATAATTGCTTTCGCAATGTCTCCGCAATACTTCGTGGATACTTCAGTTGCGCGAATGATCGCGATGTCGCCCACGATGTCATATGAATTGTAGATTTGCTTGATTTCCTCAGGTGAGATGACTCCCGAAAGTTGCGACCTAAGATCTCTCGTCAAAGAAAACCCGACTGGTTGCGATTATAGATTTCACGAAAACGTTTAAAAGCAAAACCTTTTCCCTCTCTAGAAGAGGAAAGTGAACATGGAGAAATCATCAACTGGAATTGCATATGAATGCGTGAGATGTGGCGCAAGAGTGCCTTCTGAAGAGCTGGACATGCGGGGTGGCGAAATGAAATGCATCATTTGTGGATATCGAATACTAAGAAAAGTTAGGCCACCAGTGGTTAAACGAATTCCAGCTAGATAGAAAAATCTGCCAAAACGTACGATTAGCTGGAAGGAACTTCGGAATTTTTTTGCACTGGCGCACGCTTGTCAGAAGATTTCTTTCTCGCCGAGCTTGCGGAAAGCCCTCCCCTTGAGCTTTACTGGTTCGCCGATAACCTCTTCCGGTGGTTTTTCAATGGTTTTTCTCTTTATGGTCTCCCCGCATGTCCCTCTTGGCAGCAGTCGACGTTTGACGCACATGGCGTATGTGCAGTTTGCGACGTCACAGATTTCGTCCGTCCATCTGCACCATGCACCATTGGTGCGGCCTACGACGGCACCCTTTGCGCATTTGAAGGATTCGCAGGTTGGAGAACACGTTCTTGTTTGTGCCAAAACATGCACGACCTTTGATAGTTTTAGGCTAACAAAATCCTTTTGAGGCGGATGTTACTCCCACGTCAAATATGTCTGCAAAAGTTGATATAAACCTTTTTCCCTCACGCTACTAATTTTAACTCTAGCTTCCACTTGACTGTGACTTGGATCGTCTTCTCAGGTATAATTCGAGGCAGATGAAGAAGATTACCACTAGCACTATCAACAATACGGTAGCAAATTGGCCAAGGTCAACAAGCGTTCCTGCAATAACTATGTATTTGTCAAGTCTTATTTCTACTGTCGTAGAGTTGCTAACGTATGCAGTCGCTACAGCAAGCTGATTAGACTGTCCCTTCGGACTTACCGTAAATGTCAAGTTTCCACCCACTATCCCATCAAACGTGGCAATACCGTTGGATCCAGAAACATCAGAGAACGAATTTGAATATCCCACCCATCCAATAGTTACGTTCAGATTCGAAATCACTTGTCCAAAATTATCAGTCAGTTTGACCAAGACATTCAGATCGTAGAGACCACAGACGATAGTAGCATTCACGTCTGTACTGTTCAAGTCTATCGTTGTCTCATTCAGTTCTATTCCTCCAGCATAGACTTGCACGAGGTATCTACCGAAAGTGGCGCGGAGAGTTGCGGTCCCTTCGGTTGAAGTGTCGTTTGAATAGAAAAGTCCGCCTGATACCTCGGTAGCATCAACGTTGGCGCCGCTGATCGGGACCCCGCTCGCATCTGTGATGTTCAAGTTCAGATTCTGCTTAGGACATATGATCGTCAGATTGTACCATGCTACCACTGGGGCTATAGGCAACGAAAAGTTTGCTGTAGTGTTAAACAACATGCCATAACGGGAAGCATTCAGACTGTAGGTGAGTGGAACGTTGTTAAGTATGGGCAAGAGAGACTGCAGCGTGCTTACCCCATTGACGTCCGTCGAGTTGAGGCTGATTGGGGAGGTCTGATTTTCAACGAGATCAAGCTGAACATCGGGTATTAAAACTCCATCTTCGTCTACGACCACGACTTTCAAGTCTGTGAGGTTACAGGGAAGATCAAAAACAGTACTCGTTTCGTTAACTACCATCGTAATTCTTCCAAACTCTTGACCTGAGAAAGAAGCATTGCAAACGTAGCTTCCGACCTCAAGCGTCAGTATCGTCAGACCATTCGCGTCGCTGGTTCCGTTGGAAACGGGTTCCAGATTCTCGAAGGCTTCAACGAACATGTTCGGCACGGTTTCTCCGGCAAGATTTCTCGTCGTGACGTTGACGGCAAAACCTGGAACCGTAAAGTTCTGAACGTCAGGCGGAACCTTCACGGTAGGCCCAGACACAGAAGTCACGTTAACGGTGTAGACGCTAGAAGCTGAAGCATTCAATAGAATAGTCGAATTCACGAAGTGAAATATCCCAGTGACATTGTCTGCACTCAGGCTCTGCGTATAATTAAGATTATTCCCCATTATCGACAAAGTCACGTTTTCGCCAGGCGCATAAACAGCCTTAACGTCTAACGTCTGATCCCTATGATACTGTGATAAGTCCGTAAGTCCGACGAATATAGACGACGTTGCCATTGTGCCGTTGAACAAGATGGCATATTGACCCGTAAAGTCGGTATCGGCCCCACTCGGAAAGCCCACAGGATAGTCGACCGTCAGACTGCCATTTCCATCAGCCAAAGTTGTCAAATTGCCAAAGATCGTGTAGGAAGCATTGTTGGGAGCCACTACCGTGATGTTGGCAACATCCGTCTCTCCTTGTACTCCGCCAGTCATGTTCAGGGTAACATTAAAAGCATCGCCTTCCTGCCACTGGCCAGGAACGGGCTTCTGCGAAACATTAAGAGAATATGCAGTTAGCACCGTGAAGCTCGTTGTGGCATTTTCTCCTGTCGCAATGTCATTCAAAGTCACGTTATGGTTACCTGCTGTCCCGGGCGGAACCGTGAGCAAAACGTCCACGCTGTTTCCGACGGCAGATGAATTCGAGAGAAGTACACTATTGTCCCAGAACACATTGAACGTTCCGTTAAGTGTTGAATTCCCTGTAGTCAAGTTTCCCGTAAGTTCCATAGTCGAGCCAACATCCCCTGTGGCGGGCGTCAAAGTCAGCGCAACAGTTGCCCTCACCTCCGGCAAGACTGAAAGACTCGCAAGAACTGATGTCAGAATTAGCAGTAAACATGCTAAGGACGCGGTTTTCCTGAGTGGAAGCTTCATCAAACGACTTTCCCTCGTAATCCAAGTCAAAGATTGTGAACACTTCTAACACTGAGAGCATTTTAAACTTTACCTTTTGCGGTTCTGGTACACTCAAGGAGTATATTCACAAATTCCACATTCTTTGCAGCGACTCACTCACGCCAGTTTCTGAAGGCATGTAGTAAGTGTCAGAGTGAAAGCTCATGCTGAATGGTCGAAAAAACCTGCGGATGACAGCGCGTATCAGAGCCGCCTGGAACAGAAGACTGCTGGAACCTCCTCCAACCGTCAGCCCAACCAAGACTTCAGGCCGAAGACACGAAAAACGACCTAGTAGGGGGTAGGTGTATCTTCGTATGTTCAAACATCCCAAAATACAGATACTTTCTATCGCAGAAAACCGACCTAGAGGGGGGTAGGTGCATGTTCGTATGCACAATATCCCAACATTGCTGATCAACTCTTAAGCTGAAGATGGACCTATGATAAGGTAGACGCAACTTCACCCGTACAGCATCTCAAGATTACGGTTATTCTCAAGTACAAACCCCCGAAAAGTTAGTTGACCAAAATCTCGCTTCGCTTATGCTTTGACGATTGAATCGTTGCTGAGTGGACAACATAGGTTTCGGCCAAAGAAGAACGTCACGTTTAAATCGCGGCAGAACCCAAAACACCTTCTTCAGACTTTTACGGAAGGCCAGCTTATTTGGCAACTAAAAAAGAACCAATTTGGATAGCAAGAGACTTAGCGAGATGCAGCGGATGCCGAAAA
>DASPTR010000131.1:0-13483 GCA_035623315.1 Candidatus Acidiferrum sp.
AGCACACGGTCCGACCCTGTTGATGCTCTCTACGCTTGCGGCAATTAGGGCCGTGGAGACACGATCAAGGCTGGTGGGAATCGTTATTGTGCCAGTTGTCTTGTCGTTCTTCGAATGCAGGTCGATTTCTATTCTCCCGATTCTGCCAGATTTCTGTAGCTCTCTCAGGTCGAGTTCAGGACCGAAAAGACCTTCTGTCTGTCCAAAAACTGCTCCGATGACGTCTGGTTTTTCGACCACGCCTTCTATGTCAAACTTCGCTTGTGTAACGTACTTTATCGTAAACGCTTGTGATGAACCCGTGAGTATGTACCTCCTACACGATTATGTTACGGTTAGTTTTATCACGTAACGAGTAAATTACTCGGATTACGAGACTCTACTTTGATACTTATTATATATCAGGTTTATGAATTAGTGCTCTTCCTCATTAAGCTTTCTTCACGGACTTTTCTATTCGGATGTTTCTTCACTTTTATACATGCAAGGGTTAACTATCATATTGATCTTCCATGGAAAGAAGCGTTGATCTTGCACGTCAAGCGATCGTTCAATGTCTCAACGTGCGAGAGGGCGAAAACGTCTGGATTCAGAGCTGGAATCACACCGTAGACTTAGCTTCGAAGATGGCGCTTGTTTGCCTTGAGAATAGAGCCCAGCCGTTCATAACTCTCAACGATGAGAACTATTGGATTCAGTCACTTCAAGAAGCGTCAAAGAGTTTCCTTGAGGCTTTACCGCCGACTAAGGCTGCCGCGTTAGAGCAGACTGACGCATTCATCTTCATGATAGGACCAGGCAAGCCCATAGACTGGAGCAAGATTCCATCAGAAAAACAGCAGCTTACGAATATGTGGTATCTTGAATCAAACAGGTACATGGATTCTTGGCGCGTGATCGCACGAAAACGCCGAGTTCGCATGCTTGGAATCGAATACTGCATTGCAACACCTGAAATGGCAACGTCTTTAGGATTGAACTATGACGAGTGGAAAGCCGTCTTGCTTGAAGGCTGCCTCGCAGATCAACAGCAGATCACACAGAAGAGTGCTGAATTAGCCAAAATCATGAAAGAATCCCGAAGAGTAAGCGTCGAAACCTCATATGGAACGAACCTCGAATTTGAGCTTGCAGGACGCGACCCCATAAAGGGGGACAGCATCGTAACCAAGGAAGATGCGGCCAAAGGCATCGTGAAGTTCTTGCCTTCCGGCTTCGTTGAAGTTGCACCTAACGAAGACACTGCTGAAGGTGATGCCGTCTACAATCAACCTGTTTACCTCCATGGCGGCAAAAAGATCGAAATGTTAACGCTTCAGTTTCACCATGGAAAAATCGAGAGGTATTCAGCAGTAAGGGACCTTGAATGCTTCGAGGAGTACTTAAAGGCCACTCATGGCGATGCCGACAAGCTTAGTTTCTTCGGTCTAGGCCTGAATCCACGTTTAAAGTCCGGCTTCAGACAGGATGACAAGGTTCTAGGCAGCGTCACTGTAGGAATCGGCGGCAACGAAGACAAGGGCGGCAAGAATCGGACGGTTGGAAGACGTGGATGGTGGGCCTGCATGACTGGAGCCAGAGTCAAGTTTGACGGAAAAACTGTGCTTGAAGG
The DNA here is from genome assembly GCA_035623315.1 of Candidatus Acidiferrum sp. Taxonomy (GTDB): domain Archaea; phylum Thermoproteota; class Bathyarchaeia; order Bathyarchaeales; family Bathycorpusculaceae; genus DASPTR01. Next base: position 1,613 of record DASPTR010000131.1, read on the forward strand.
CACCAAACTGATGATCTAAGTTGGGATAAGGTTGTTATCAACACGCGATCGCTACGAATAAGTTTCAATCTTTCGCCGTTTCACGAGTTTTAGCTAGTCGAGCTTTTCTGGCGTGGGCACGTTCAAGGGATAAAATCGTGCGCTTGCGAGTCTGGTACTTTCTCCTGAGCGTCTCTAAGTAGGCATCAAGACTTTCGATGTCTTTGACTTCTTTTCCTATTATTGAGAACAACTCATACCAGATATTCGTGTTAGGTTTGATCTTGGCCGTTTCTAAGTGGTGCTTTAACTGTCTTGTGAGCTCTTTTCCTCGTCTGTCATAGTCCAACAGCAGGACTACCTCTTTAGGCCTGCCCTTCTCGACTTCGGATATTACGTCTAGGAGAGACTTGCCGCTTTTTGCGGTTATGATTTTGCCTGCTATGGCTAGGGTTTTCAGGGCCTCAACGTCTTTCCTGCCTTCAACGATTATGGGTGTCCCCTTGTTTGACTCAGCGTCTAAGCGTTGTAGAATTTCCTGGATTTTCTCTTCTCTTTCTTTGAGGTGATTCGACAAGGAGTTTTTACCTTGTTACTTTAGCGTTCTTCACGGTCTGCAGGCATTCTTTGGCTTCCTTGTTGTTCTCGAAGTATCTTCTTACGGGTTCAAGCATCCGGGCTAATTCTTCACCGACGCCGTTCTTCAAATCCTGAGGATGCAAGTTTCCGCCTGTGTAGGATTCTGCCAAGTCTTTGAAGCTTTGGAACTCCACGTTGCCCCCAAACTTGGCGGGTCTATCGATGATGAAGCTTTTCTTTTCTCTGAAGATTATGTACTTGCATATCTCCATTATCGGATTGTACTCTACGATTCTCTCCGGACAGAAGGCCTTGGAGAGCTTCTCCTTAATTTCTTCAGGCGTGTCATAGATGAAGATGCAGGTTTCAGGTTTGCTCTTCGACATTTTTATCGACGAGAGAATTTCTCTTTCCCTCTCTTTCGGGATAGGCCACACAGGAGGCTTAGTCAAGCCCTGCAGGTACGTGTGGTGCACGCACACGGGTTTCCAGCATCCGATTTTCTCGCCGATTTCCCGTGCCACAACGTTTGCCTTGCGCTGGTCCATGCCTAGCTGGCAAATCTTTACTTTCATGTGAAAAATGTCTGCCACTTGCATCGGAGTGTAGAAATAGTCTGAAACGTGCCTTGCTTCAGTTTCTTTTCTCCCCGCGACTTCAAGCGTTCTGGTTACCCGGGCTATGGAGAGGCTCTTGGCAATTATAACGGTCTTTGCCCAATAGTCAAGATCATCGTACAGTTCATCTGAATAGACGAATTCCACCTTGTCCTTGGGCACGCCTAACGCTATCCAAGAATGCATAAACAGGTCAGCGGCTTTTCGGATCAGCTTCAGGTCTCCGCCCAGTTTGTCGTTGAGCCACGCGTGCCACGTTGACAAGTAAGCCTTGAAGTGTATGCCTGCCTCGACGAAGTCTTTCATCTTGTACGCGCAGATGTTGCCGGTTCCAAGGTGAACAAGCCCTGATGGTTCCCATCCGTCGTAGGCGATGGGATGCTCCTCCGTTTCTAGAAGAGTCCTCAGGTCTTCAGGCGTTATGACTTCTTCAGTCGGAGATCTGCAGACGAGTTCTATTTTTCTCTCCAAGTCCAAGGTTTACCGCCAGTTTCATCAGCTTTCTAACGTTCTATGCCCTTAAGCAACTTAAAGTTTTAGCCCACAGAAAATATACATGAACAGTTTCTGTTCAAAGCATAACGGGGCTTGCTTTCACGTTATTCGGTTTCCTTCGACAAGCCGCAGGAACGCTGGTGATACCCGCCGAAATTTCGCATTTGTGTAGGGGGCTGTTGTGCCGGTTGGTGTTGTATTTGAAGACTCAGGACGAGGTTTATGGTAAGCATGATGGAGTTGATGCCAATGATTCTAAAGCTGTTTTTCATTGGCGTTATGAATGACAAGTGAAAAGCGCGCCGTAATGAAGATGATAATGCAAGGATTGAATCATTGTGCCTAATATTTGAAATAGGTTTGATTCTATTTGGTAACGTGAGCACAGAAAAGCCTGATTGGGAGATTAGAGTGTGAGCTCTCAAGACGAGCCAGATGTGTTTTACGTCAATGAGTACATGAAATTGGGCAAATCATGCGCCTTCAATAGCATAAGGGGCGCTGTTTTTCTCTCTCTTTGATTCTGAAGTTTTATAAAACTGACATCATAATAGAGCATGTCCAGCATCATTCAGGAAGTGCAAATTATGAGTTTCAGCGAAAACGTTTTGTTATGCGAAAGGAACAGGGGTGGATTCAGTCTCGAATTGGTTGCAAGGTTCGTTGAGAATAGCCCAGTAAAGTACATAATTCGAATTAAAACCCCTTCAGACATGAGTGCGGATTATGTTAGCAGTCTTGAAGGATTCAAAAATGTTGGGGAATTGTTGGTTGCTTTACACTCCTTTGCTGAACAGAAACTCTATCCCACAGATACTGAAAAACTTAAGGAAGTCTTGACTGCTGAAAACATCAAGAGCTTTGTCAAACTCAAGAAATCTGGAACATTCAAGAAGTGAGAAAGAAAACCAACAGCGCGCGCTGCGTTGGCTAACTTCGCACCTTTGCCTTGTCTACAATCCTAAGCAATAAATCAACCATACAAATGACTTCGAAGGTCTCAACGTTCTCTTTGTCATTTGCGTGTGATGCGACGGTGGGTTGCGTAAAAAACCTACAGCCCCTCTAAACATCAAATGGACTGCTTGTCGTTCGCTTGATGTATTTCCAACTGCTAGTTTTCCAGTATTGGGGTTAAGAGCGGTATCAACCAATGTGATTCCACAACAAGCTGGGTCGACGCCAATCTTGGCACGGATTCAGTCTTCAAGGATTGGAAAGGCATTTGTGACAACGTCATGATAATCCTTATCTTTGCAACGTTCATAGAGTTGTGCGTCTAAGAATCTTTTGCATTCCCGCAAGATAGGAGATATCATAGGAGGGGCGTTTTCTTCAAGCTCAAAACTAACGCTTCTCTCGTATATCTCAACATTTCTTGCGTATCCATGTATTTGGGGGACAAAATCATGAGGCATTTCGACATCAAGTATATCCTCAATTACGCTCCGAAAGGTTATTCCTCTTGTTACATTGCTTAGTGTTGTTGCCAGAATTTGCCCGCTTCCTGGGTTTCCTTTACCTCGCAAAATCTGTACTTCGTCACTAATAGAGATTTGGAAGTTCCCGCTCAATGTAACTTTCATCTGAACCACGAACAGTATTAGAAGAGACGATTTATAACTTGATATTGTGCGTAGCGCGCGCCCTGAAGTTGGAGCGCGAGCGTAATGCGAGCGCGACAAATGGTAAGCATGATATTGAATGTGTAGAGGGTGTATGTTTTTTAACGGGCGAATTGTCTCCCGCTTAACCTAACACTTAACTTCACAGTGGAGCGACACGCTCTTCTATGTTAAGCTCCCTCCGGAGCGGGATTTTTGCCCGTGCCTTACTTGTTCCATGTTTGGGTAAAACTCAAGAGTCATTGGGGCAAGTTTTGTGGTTTCTTGCTTCCTCTGTTGAGTCCGTCTTCATGGTTTCTTGAGTAAAGCAAGTGAATATAGAAAAAAAGGTGGTTATTTGCGTTTTCGGAAGATTTTGTCTTCTCCGTTGTTTGTGACGTATTTGTAGCTATTGTTTGTGAGAAGAGGAAGTTTGGCAGTGCCTGATCGAGAACGAGAAGATAGCGCGCATGCCTTTCTTAGGTTGAAGTTACATTGTTTGCCTACCGTGTCTGCGCTTTAAATAAAGATATACTACTAGCGAAAGTGTTGAAACAATCAGTCCTATAGATAGAATCTGAAAAGCAGTTGGCAAGATGGCAATGAATGCAACAAATGGGAAAGAGGTTATGATAACAATGTTTCGCCAAGCTTTTAGGGCTAACTTCAGGCTTTTTTCGCCTACCAAGGCTAAACCCACTGTCATACACAAAAAGAATGGCAGACACAGAAGCCAAGCGAGGAACAATCCAAATTCTAATGTGATCTGCACGAATAGTCCTACGTCTAAAAGTGGAAAAAGGAAGCCTGCTAGAATCATTATGATTCCCAATATCCTAGTGCGCTTCTTGTCCAAGATGAAAACCTATCCGATTTTCTTGCCTCTGAAAGCACGCGCACATATTCTACGTCCAAGAGATTTTCAGTCAGATCTTCACTTTAAAGCTTGCTTACTTTTTAGCGCGGGTAGCAAGTGAGAAAAAAACGTGGTTATTTGCGTTTGCGGTATGCGAGGACCGTCTGGTGTTGTGTACTGGTATTCCCAACGTCTTTGAAAGCGTTACCATTGTCGAGTTTGGGCGTACGTTCAGGTAGCTCACATTCGATTGGCCTGTTTGATTCCGACTATTTTGTCCATGTTCAGCTCGAAGGCCACTAGGGGATTTTCGAGTTTCCACGCGTTCAGTATTTTGGGGTGGATTTCGCCTATGATTCCTACCTCCGCATTTTCGATCATTACAGAGCCTGCTCTTCCGGGGATATAACTCGGATGATTGGTCTCTTTGACTTGCCATTTGAGGCCGAAGTTGACGAGGAAAGCGTCTAGGTGAGATTTGATTTCGCTGAAGTTGGCCGTCGCATGCGTGATAGTTGAGGCTAGGTGTTGTTCATCCCGTGTTCTGGTTTCTTTTTTCTCGTCCAGCATCGTGACTCGTCCCAACTCGAAGATTTTTTGTGGATACTCAACAGATAGGTTGTTGCTAAGGAATTCAAGTAGGCTCGGCAGGAGCCAGTTTCTGAGGCAGGTCAGTGTTTGTACTTTTGGGTTGGCAATCTTCACTATTCTTTCTTGTTTGCACGCCATCCTTTTGAAGAGATTCTCCTCATTCGTCATTGTATACGTTAACACTTCTTGGAATCTCAGCCCGATCATGAGTTCTCGCGCCTTGCCCAGCAACGCCTGGTCCTCTGACATCCCTCCAGTGGTTGGTAGTTTGCGCCATGATGGTTTGATTCTGTTGTAGCCGTGCGCTATTGTCACGTCTTCAATCAAGTCAACGGGGTGCATCACGTCAGTCCGGTAGCATGGGATCGTTACGCTAATGCCTTTTGAGTCAATCTTGCCTATGCCGAGACGAGCCTTCGGAAGCAAGCCTGCAACCTGTTTCGCGGTGAACTGAAGGCCTGATACTTTGTTTACGTAATCGACGCTTAGGTCCATGGTTCTATTCTCAAAATTCGGCGTGACCACTACCTCATTACTCTCAGGATAAGGATAATGTATGTTTGCGGAATACGCTTTTCCGCCACGATCGATCAATGACAGAGTGACGATTTTCAGCGTATTATGCACTGTTTCCTGCATTGTTCCGGTAACTTCCACTAGAACATTCTTGGTCTGATCAGTTATCCTTCCAAGGTCGTTCGAGTTAATCACAGGCGGGAATGATAGTACTTTGTGGTCATCGTCCAGTAGTATGGGATAGACAGGATGCTTGCTGACTATGTGGCCGTACTCAAGACCCTTCGGATGTTTTGTCAAGATTTCTTTCAGGGTCAACTTCTCACTGAAACCCAGGGGAACGAAGCAAATTTCGGTTGGTTTAGCGACTGCGTAATGCAGAGGCGACTTAATCAGGTTGAAATCGTAGAGTCCGATTGACGTCCGTTGCCTGTTTCTACCGTAAGACTGGTCAAGCTTGTCTTGCAAATGCATGAGCCCACGAACTATCGTGTCCGAGAGTTTGACGTTCTTGATTACGGAGCAGCCTATGTATGGACGAATATTCTTCAGTCTTGGGTCTACGTACACTTCGATGAGAGGCTTGCCCGCGACATATTCTTTCAGGCCTTCTTCTATGCCTAGGAATCCACGCAGCGCACGAGTCAGTCCTTCTACGTTCCATATGTCAGGACGATTCGTATCTTTGATCTCAACGGTCATCATGTCTTCTTTTTCTTCAAAGAGCTTCACTTCACCCTTGACATAAGCCAAGATTTCATCTATCTCCTCCACGTCGCGATGCAATTGTTTCCCGAGTAATTTCTCGAACTCCGCATAATCAACGTCGATCGTCGGCGTCTAGGCAACCTCCTTTCTTCTTATCCAGCCTAGATCCTGCGAAAAGATCTGGCGAATGTCATCTATTTTCGCCCTCATCATGAACAGGCGGTCTATGCCTAGACCCCATGCAACGACGGGAACATTGATGCCAAGAGGCATCGTGACCTCAGGTCTGAACAATCCTGAGCCGCCGAATTCGATCCAACCGAAACCTTTCTTATAGGCGCTCAACTCGACGCTCGGCTCAGTGAAGGGAAAGTAGTCAGGTTTGAACTTGACTTCGTCGGCTCCAGCTATTTCCACGGCGAACTTTTCCAGCACTCCAAGCAGGTCTCGCAGCGTTAAATTCTCGTCTACTACGATGCCCTCGACCTGATTGAACTCCGTCAGATGCGTCTTGTCAAGAAAATCAGGTCTGTAACAACGCGCGATCGAGAAATATCGGCCCGGAATCTCCAAGTCTCTGCTCAGCAGCGTCCTAGCACTGAGGCATGTCCCATGTCCTGGCAGGATTAGACGTTTAGCTTCTTCCTTCGAGTATTTGTATCTCCAGCCAGTTGAGCCAGTTTTCCATCCGTTTTCATGTGTTCTCTTCACGTTTTCAAGCACGCGCGGAGAAACGTTTAACCTACCATATTTGGGTGATTTCACGAAGTATATTCCAAGCCACTCTCTCGCAGGATGATCCTGCGGAGTGTAGAGCGCGTCAAAATTGAAGAAGGATGTCTCAACCGCTGTCCCATTCATCTGTTTGAACCCTAAATTAACGAGTTTCTGTTTGACTTCATCAAGAAACTGCATGTAAGGGTGCTTCTTACCAGGCCACGTGTTGTCAACCGCTGCTTCGATGTTGTATTTTTGCAGCTTTGCTCCTCGCCATTTGCCGCTGATTATGAGTTCAGGCGTTAACTGTGTAAGCTCAGCAGTTACTCTTCCTGCCTTCACTGATAGTCTCTGTCCTTCGGCCGTGAGCTCTACTATTCTTCTTTTCTTCTCTTCAACTTCGACTAGTTTTCTTCCCTTCAAAACCTGAACGGCATCTCGGAGCTCATGGCTTAACGCCTCAACTGGTTTTTGATCTTCTTTGGCTAGAAGCTTCAGGAGTTTTTCATCGTTTCCTTCGCTCGGTTCTCCACGTATCTCAAGGATTTTCGTTTTTGAATCCAACTTGGCCCATTCTTTACGCTGAACCCAGCCTAAGGCAATTGAATTGAACTGGCCCTCTAGATGAGCCTCGTCGAATACTTGTCCGAGTGAACCCTTACCGCCCAGCTTTTTGAGCGCGTTAACGATGCGACGTTCAGGCAGTCCGTGCTTTGCATACGTTTTTCCCTCCTCTGCGAGCCTTACGATTGACTTCTCTTCCTCCTGTGTACGCACCAACTTCTTCTCTTGTAACGTGAGAATTGCTCTCATGATGGCCGCGTCAGATAATCCAGTCTCGGCCGCCACTTGATCGACAGATGTTTTTCCTCCTAGCTTTCTTATAGCCGAAAGTGTTCTGCTTTCTTGTTCCCTGAGCTCAACCATCGCGTTTCCTCTCTCGAACCGATAACATAGAGTCGTTAATGTAGTTGGTTCAGTTTTAATTAAAACTATGCGTGCTCTCTAATGAGCAATTTTTAGACTAGGTTTCTTGATAGAGATTGACGATACATCCCTTGCACGAATAACAATAAACCATCATGCTGAGTGACACTGCTACGCAGTCACGAAATCGCATAAGACTTAATATGTTTCTTGGGAACTGTATAGGAAGCCAAGCCTTGAAGAGGGCATACGATTGACTGATCAAGACAAGAACGAGATGATCGTCACACCTTGGGAAGTCAGGGGCAAAGTTGACTATGAGCGCTTAATACGCGAATTCGGGACCGAACCTCTGACTGATGATCTTCTGAAAAGACTAGCGAAGCATACTGGCGAACTTGATCTGCAATTGAGGCGCGGGCTCTTCTTTTCTCACCGTGACTTGGGTGCCGTTCTTGACCTGTATGAGAAAGGAACCAAGTTTGTGTTGTATACTGGAAGAGGGCCCTCAGGACCCGTTCACATCGGTCATCTTGTTCCATGGATCTTTACGAAACACTTGCAGGACAAATTTGACACTAGGCTCTATTTTCAGATGACAGATGACGAAAAATTCGTCATAGACGATGAAGCCAAGCTTCAGGACACGACGAGGTTTGGCTACGAGAACGCCCTGGATTTGATTGCCCTGGGATTCAAACCTGAAAACACTTTCATAATATACGATGTACACGACATCGACCTGCTGTATGACATTGCGCTTGAAGTTGCGAAACGCATCACTTACTCGACAGCTAGATCGACCTTCGGGTTTCAGGACAGCACGAACCTCGGCTGGGTATTTTGGCCGGCGGTTCAGGCTGTACCATGCTTCATTCACAAGAAACTCACCGGTGAGAACGTTCCAGCCCTGATTCCTGCCGCGATAGATCAGGATCCGTACTGGCGTATCACCAGAGATATAGCCCAGAAACTGGGCTACTACAAACCCGCGCAGATACACTGCCGCTTCTTGCCCGGACTTGGAGAAGGCGGCAAAATGAGCGCCCATGAACCTGAAACATCTATCTTCACCACCGACCCGCCTGATGTCGTGAAGCGGAAAGTCTGGAATGCCTTCACTGGCGGAAAAGGAACGGCGGCTGAACAGAAAAGAACGGGTGCTGAACCAAACGTTTGCTCTGTCTTCCAATATTTCCTGTACCTGTTCGAAGAAAACGACGAGAAACTTTCCGAAAGAGAGAGAAAGTGTAGGTCTGGCGAAATATTATGTGGCGAATGCAAGAAGGATTTAACGGATAGGCTTAACAAGTTCCTTGCTGAGCATCAGAAAAAGAGAGAAAAAGCCAGAAGCACACTCGACAAGTTCCACATTAAACGGTGAAGAGGCTAATCTCCCTATGACTGAGGAGCGCGTGGATTCCTCTTCATTCCACTGACTGCTTCATCCTACGCGTGGCGTGCCTGTTTCGGAGGCGAAGATTCTAGGACCAACTCGTAGTACAACAAGGCCAGTTACTTCTTTAAACTTTTTAAAGTTCAACCTTGTTAGCCCTAGTGTGAAGTGTGGTTCCTGTGAGCGAGTATGACAAGGATGCGCTTGCCAAATTTCGACGCGCTGGCATAATTCTGCGAGAAACACGTGAAGAAATGAGGAGTTACGTCCACGAGGGCATGCCAATAATTGAAGTCTGCGAGAAGGCCGAGAACCTCATAAAGAAAAAAGGAGCAAAGCCAGCATTTCCATGCAACGTCTCGATAAATGAAGTTGCTGCGCATTACACGTCGCCCCCAGGAGACACCAAGAATATCCCCGAGAAATCCGTGGTCAAGGTGGACATTGGCGCTCACATAGATGGATATGTGACTGACACTGCAGTTACAGTATGCTTCGATCCTGAGTATGATAGTCTCACAAAGGCGGCTGAAGCAGCTTTGAAAAAGGCCGTTGAGAGCATCGGTCCTGGAATGTCCACTTCGAAGCTAGGAACAATCATTGAAAGCACCATAAAATCTCACGGTTATAAGCCGATTTCAAACCTGACCGGCCACCAGGTTGGACGTTACCTTGTGCATGCTGGAACATCGTTGCCAAATGTGCCGCAACTGTTCTCTTCAAAAATCAAGCTAGGCGGAGTGTATGCGATTGAACCGTTCGCCACCATCCAGAATGCTGCAGGGAAGGTTGAAGATGGCGAAGAAACCACCATATTCCGTCTTGTCAGATCCCGACCTCAGAAGGATTCCTATGCAAAACAGCTTCTAAAGTACATTGAAGAAAACTTTCGAACGTTACCTTTTGCGGAACGTTGGCTACAAGGGATAGTTCCCAAACAGAATTACAGAGGGGCTTTCCGAGACTTACTCTCATCTAAGGCAATCATGGCCTACTACGTCTTCGTTGAGGCAAGTCGAAAACCTGTTGCTCAGGCAGAGCATACAGTGCTGATAGAGAATGATGGATGTGCAGTGTTAACTTAGACCTGTGATCGTTCTTTGTCTTTTTGTTTTTCCTTCACTTCTCTGTATATCCCTGTAATCATCATCTTTTCGTTGCATTTCGGGCAGGGCTCAACCTCTTTTAGGATGTAATCCCCTCGTTTGAATTCTCTGACGTTCTTGTAACCGCACTTTTTGCATTCGATCGTCGTCATTATAGGCGCGGCTTCAATGTTTGGCCGTGGTCCATGTCTTCTCATCTGCACGATCACATATGCTGAAAGGGCAATTCCCGCTATGCCAATGAGCGCCAGCCATCCTGCCACAAACGCGTCGGTCGCATATTCGTTTGCAGCAAGTATCAGAGCAGTCAGAGCTAGAGCTATGGTGATGAATATTATGAGAAGCACGACTGATGACATCCGCGTCGCTCTGGTTGAATTCTTTTCTTCGCCCATTCCGCTCATCTCCTACTGGCCAACTCCTATGCTGTTCCCTATCCCTGCGACTATCACGCTGTCTCCTTCCTTAGTTCTTTCAAGAATGACCTGTTTTACCCTCTCGATAGCCTTGTCCACAGCGTCAAAAATCTCTTTGCGCATCGGAGATATTGCATCCCCGATATCCTCTTTGATTATTACGGCGTTTACCGGAATGTGGTATTTGAGGATAGAGTCCTCAATCTTAAACTGGTCAACTCCAGGTCCACCTATTGCAGCGCCGACACCTTCCGCGACTTCGCCGACCTCTTCACCTTCAAGCTTAGCAGCAGCGTCAATCATGATTACCGTGGCAATCTTCCCTTCATTTTCTTTGATGACCTGTTCTATCGCGTCTCCAGGCTTGCCTACGTTTCCCCCTGGACCTTCAGCCTTTATCACGTATGCCGTTCGCCCTTCTATCGGCACGGTTGCGACGACACAGTCTTTCTGCACCTTGGTCGTTTCGTACCCGTGCATAAGTTTTGCTGCAACCAATGCGCCTGCCCCATCGCCCCAAGGTTGACCTAAAGAGGCTGCTTTCAACGCGCTTGTATATGCCTCTGCTTCACGCATTATCATCGGGAGCAGCATTTGAATTTGCATTATGACGTATAGGCTCAGAGTTTTCTTCCCGAGCAAGTAGAAGTGCCGTATCACCTTGTAGATGTAGTTGAGACCCATAGCCACTTCAAGAGTAGTCTCCAAGTTGTTCGTTTGGATCTCGTCAGCAGCGGGCGCCATCATCTTCACTTCATCCTTCAGGCGAACGTCCCGCACGTCAAGTATGTGTTCAAGCTTCCACACAACGCCTGCGGGATCAAGGTTCTGCGGGCCTATCGTGAAATACTCTAGGAACCTGTCAATTCTCGCTGTTGGGTCTGTCTGTGGTTTTCCAATCTCTTTTATTGTTTCTATGGCAACTTTTCTACCCTCATCCTTCATGAACTTCAGTTTATAGAGGGAACTCTCAACTTCCCTAAGCATGACGTAAAGTTGAATTCTCTGACCGTAGAAGATGAAAGCTATGAAGATGACGTAAAAAAGCAAGTTAAGAATAACTGAAATCGGATCACTTCCGAATTGACTTCGGAAAATCTGCGGGTTCACCGCAGAGAGAAACCATGACATTTCCACGAAACGCTCACCTTTCCGAATGACTATCAAACGCTTAGTTATAAGTTTTGGGCAAATCTGCATCGAATAAGAAGCATCAACTGTGAAGTGGAGCTGCCAGCTTTCTCGGGTTCACGTGGCCGAAGACCACACTACAACCGAAAACGGAGCGCGGTTTAACTTCCGAGTTCGGAATGGGATCGGGTGGGACCCGCGCCCTATGACCGGCAAACTCCAAATATCACCTC
>DASPTR010000132.1:0-15326 GCA_035623315.1 Candidatus Acidiferrum sp.
TACGACTTCTATAAGATAGACCCAAACCTGTTCGCTCCAGCCGAAATAACGATAAACAACGCAAAGACGGGCAACACATTCAAGAACGGAGAAATAAACTCTGAAACCCTAGCAAAATCACTAGGCTTCAAAGTTTGCTAAAAATTACTCTCTTCATTATAATCTCATCTCAATGTTTGTCTCTTCCGTACCTACAAGACTTCTGACATCGCATGCACATCAGATGCGAGTTTTTCGTGAGAGAAGGTTCGATCTGCAACCATTTCGAGTTCTTCTCAAAGTCTTTTTTGTTGGAAATATGAATTCCCAACAGACACTTGCTATCATCAACTTTGTGGGGCGTCAGCGCACCTGCAGGGCACGCCTGGATACAGGCTTCACAGTCTCCACAAAGATCCAGTTCAAAAGGCTTGTCCTTCGGAATCTCGGCGTTCGTTAAGAGTGCAGCAAAACGCAACCAAGGACCAAAAACAGGGTTTATTATCAAAGAATTCTTTCCATAATTTCCAAATCCAGCCAATTGAGCTAATCTCTTGTGAGAGATCGAATTAGCATAGGCCGTGTTAAAGCCTCTTTCTCCAAGGAGTTTCATTATGGCCACGGTTATCGTGTCTAGCGGCAAGTAGCCTGGATAAATCCATTCTTCGCCTTTCGTAATGGCCAATTCAAGCATGTCGTCCCAAACGTGATAGGCTAATACAATGACGGACTTTGCATCTGGCATGATTTCAGTAGTTTTTTTCGTGTAATGCTGCTGCTTCCACCCAACCCATATTCTGGGGAATGAATCAACATCTTTCGCACACACAAATCCAGCTAGTGAAGCACCATAATCAAGAGCGATTTTCTTGACTTCGACCGCAAGTTTTACATCGCCAGGATTAACCTTCAATCAGGTCGCCACGTATCACCGCGTACGGATCCAATTATCTTCCATCCACGCGTCATTTATTTCTTTGTTGAACCTCAGGGTGCCTAATGACCCGGAGGCTTGATTGAGCTACTCCTCAATGAGTAGCTACTCTTAAATAATTACCCGAAACATAGACTAATCCGAAATCAGGGAAAACGCATGAACACAAGGGATCTTGCGGCTGCGGCAGTCTTCAGCGCGCTCGGCGCCGTTCTCAACTTCTTGATCAGAATCCCTGATCCCTTCGCGAATTTTCTGTACTATCAAATATGGGAGATCCCCCTGTTGGTAGCTTTTTTCCTCTTCGGAACGACCGTAATGCTATTGGTGACAGCCGTAAACACTCTAATTCTTTTTGCATTCTTCCAAGGCGGTCTTCCGCTCGGTCCCCTCTACTGGTTGATAGCATGGTTAAGCATGATGGCGGGTATAGGCCTCATAAAGATCCTGCTCGGAAGACATGCTCTGAAGAATGTCGTTGCCACGGCTACTCTGTTCACTGGATTCGGAATTTTCTTCAGAACATCAATTATGAGCCTCGTCAATTATGTGGTCCTTCGTTACCCGTCGCCTGTTGGTTACAGCATGCCTGAATCTGCAATCCTTGTTGATGTTCCGCTGATTGCATTTTTCAATGCAACGTTGGCTCTCTACACTATCCCGATCAGCTACTCGCTTGCGCAGGTCGTGACTCGTTACCTCAGGCTTTCCAGATGAAAGAGTCGCATGTTTATCGCGCAAAAGTGTTTTCTTCAATGAAACGATTCTATTAGCATTTACAAACTCTTACTCCGGCTCTGAAAGCTAGTTCCCTTGTTTTTTGCTGTGATTGTGATGGTTGCAGAAGCAAATTGGTCCGCGATATCTTGAAGAAATCATGTTTTGCTTCTTTGAAGATCTCTACTAAATGTTTTCCGTGTGCAGGCGAGCCGAAGACGCAATTTGGGCAAACCTCGCACTTGGGCCATTTCCTCGAGAAATAAATATATCCTGTGCGCACTTTCTAATGGGAAAACACTTGTCTGAAGTGGTGAAGTGCTCCTCAAAGAATATCAAGGACTGGCTTGAGCACGAGACAGGTCCGCTTCTTGTTCCTATTCATTCGAAGGCTGAGAAGCTGCTTGTTGAGATGCGTAAATGCACTGATAGCCTTTCAAGCAATTCTAAAATGCTTCTGGACAACAGCCAAAAAGAAATCGAAAAACGAAATATGAAGATCTACAAGCGAGCCAGAGCGTTGAACAAGCTCGCTCGCATATTCGTTGACCGAATGCGGCAGATAAATGTCCCCGAAGACGTCTCTTACGACAGTTTCCAAGAATTTGTCCAGGGAACTCAGAAAGCTTTCAATGTAACAGACGTGGACATTAGAAACTGGTTTCCTTTGGTTTCGCCGTTTTTCATCTTGGATAGAAGAAAATTTCAGGCAGTGTTTGAAAGGGCAAAGATAACGCTTAAGGATCTCGACGGTTTCCTGACAAAAGAATACGTCAAAGCTAAGACCTTAGAAAAAACGTTCCAGCTCATAGACAAACTTCAGACCTTAGAAGAAGAGCTCCAAAACCTTAAAGAACAATTGGCCAAAGTTGGAAACGATAAGATTCACGTTGAAGCCGAAATTGCAGAAGTCCAAAGGACAATCGCTGACGCGAAAAGCAAGGGCGGACTCGATCAGCTAAGTCAGATGGACGCTGAAATACGTGGCCTAAGTAGCGAAGTGAAGCAGAGTCTACAACATCTTCAAAAGCCCTTCATCAAACTCCAATCGTTAGCTCTTCACGGTGAAGGAAGCGGCTTAAATCCAGAGGAGCTCAACAAGCTGAACCAGTACATCACGGATCCGTTCCAGGCTCTTGCAACAGAACCGGCGAATCATCCTGTGCTGCGGCAGATCCTTGAGAAAATGAATCGCGCCATGTCTGAAGGCAAACTCAAGCTTAAACCAGAAAAAATACGTAAAGCAGAGCAGGTCATGGAAAACATACTTTCTAAGAACTCTCTAGTAAGCCTGCACGAAAAGAGTACGAAAACCATTATGCTTCACAGGCAACTTTCAGCCTCTGATCAAGTCACGGAGACTGGAAGGAATCTGTCGAAACTCGGGGAGCAGTTGGAAGGATTGGAGAGAAGAAGGAATGCATTGGATGGCGAACGAATCACCCTTGAACGAGCAATTGGTGAAACTTCGGAGAAAATTCGAAATCATAAAGCCGAGATCGAAAAAAACGTGCTCGACTCCACAGACAAAAAAATCAAGCTTGAATAGCGCAGGCGACCTCCGTGTTCACAGACTTCAGTCAAATCGTAAAGGAGTCTCTAGAAGTCAAACCTGAAGCCTTCAACAAATTGGTTGAAGAGGGCGCGCGTTTGATCTGCGCGGAGGATGGAAGAGTCGGAAAACTCAACATCCTAGGAAGACTCGTGAAATTAGACCCTGCAGGGAGAGCTCTAGTCGTTGGCGACCTGCACGGAGACTTAGAAAGTCTCATTGACATATTCAGACAGAGCGACTTTTTCGATCAGCTTCAACGAACCACAGATTCTGTCATGATTTTCCTCGGAGACTACGGAGATAGAGGACCATTTTCAATAGAAATCTACTATGTGCTCTTGAAACTGAAGCTTCTTTATCCAAGACAGATAATCTTGATGCGTGGAAACCACGAAGGACCAGATGACCTTATGGCTGAACCTCATGATTTGCCTGCACAACTTCAGGCGAGGTTTGAGAAAGGCTGGAGCGAAACATACACGAGGATCAGACGGCTATTTGCCTGCTTGTACAATGCGGTGGTTGTGAAGGAAAGATACCTTATGATTCATGGAGGACCACCGACGGCCGCGAACGGAATCGAGGATCTCGCCTATGCGCACGACTTGCATCCGAAGCAACGTCTCTTGGAAGACATGCTGTGGAGTGATCCGAGCGACATGGTTAAAGAAACTTCAGCATCACCGAGAGGCGCAGGCAAACTCTTTAGCGCAAGCGTAACCAGCAAGTTTCTAGGAAAATTCCACGTAAAGATTCTGATCAGAGGCCACGAGCCATGTCCCGAAGGGTTCAAGATCGATCACAACGGGAAGATATTGACTCTGTTTTCAAGGAAAGGTACACCCTACTTCAATGCCTTTGGTGCGTACTTGGATGTTAATCTGAGCGAAAAGCTGGAAAATGCTGAGCAACTGGTGAAGTGGATTCACAGATTCTGACGTGCAACAGCAAAGAGGGAAACTTTAAGAACGCATCTCAGCTAGCATCTCACAAGTTCATACTTGTATGGAAGGTCTGTTTTGAAGTTTGGAATCGTGACGCGAAACAGCAATTCTTGGAGTTCAACCCAGCTCCAAGAAGCAATCGTCAAGCGTGGCATCACATGCATGTGCTTCAGCTTCCCAAAGTTGATCGCGCATATTGGATATAGACCACGATTCAGAATAGAAGAGACGGGACTTTTGGAGGATTTAAATGCCTTGATTGTTCGTCCTGTCGGGCGCGGATCGATAGAAGAACTAGTTTTCAGGATGGACACGCTCTATAGGCTCCAACGTTTGGGTCTGTACATCATAAACCCGCCTGAAGCGATCGAGCACTGTGTCGACAAGTATGATGTTCTCACGATACTTGAGGAAAACGGTATACCTGTGCCTCGGACGGCAGCAACCGAAAGCATCAACGAAGCCTTACAAGCTTTCTATGAACTTGGTAAAGACGTGGTTGTCAAGCCACTGTTCGGAAGCAGAGGAATAGGCTCCACGAGAATTACAGATGCAGAAATAGCCGCCACAGTGTTCAGGGCCATTAGGTACTATCATGGCGTAGTATACCTGCAAGAATTTGTGCCTCATGGTTTCTCAGACATTCGAGCCTTTGTTATTGGCGATCAAGTAGTATCAGCCATGAACCGCATTGCAGAAGGCTGGAAAACCAACTACAGTCAAGGGGGCAGACCTGAACACGCAAAACTCACCAAGGAGATTGAGGATATGGCCATCAAATCGGCCAAGTGCATCGAATGCAAAATAGCTGGTATAGACGTCCTCGAAAGCCAAAAAGGGCCAGCCATCGTAGACGTTAATAGTCAACCTGGATGGAAGGGCTTGCAGTCTGTTACGAAGACAAACTTGGCAGAGAAAATCATCGATTTCATACTGGCGGAATTGAAGAAGTGAAGCGCATGTTAGAAATTGAAATCACTAGAATGGACGTTCGTGCAGGTAGAGCCTTCAAACTGATTGATTTCGTCGCCGAAGAGAAACCTCTTCAAATTTTTGTCAACAAGAAACACTACGCAACAATCTTCTGCTCTCCTACAAACCTCAAAGAACTAACCCTAGGCCATCTGCTTTCTGAAGGTATATTGAAATCAATCGAAGAAATAGAAGTGCTACGAATATCGGCCGATGCGTCGGCTTGCAGGGTCAAGCTGAAGCCAGAAGTGAACATTGAAAAGAGACAGGTGCCAGCAAGGCTTTCTGCTCGCGTCATCCGTTCGACATGCGGCAGCTCTTCAACATATCAGTATTCCCGAAGAATTCCTAAAATCAGGTCTCGGCTGGCAATTCGGGCAAGTACAATCTTGGAAAGTGTCAGTCGGCTGAACTCAAGCGAAATGTTCAGAAAAACTGGAGGGGTGCATGTTGCCATCCTCTACGATAAACGTGGTGAGGAGATAGCTCTCGCAGAGGATGTTGGGAGGCACAATGCAGTTGACAAAGTGATTGGAGCCGGAGCTCTTGAAAAAATCGATTTCGGCGATTGCTTTCTAGCGTTGAGCGGACGACTCACTGGTGACATTGTATTTAAAGCAGCAATGCTGCAACTGCCAATAGTTGCTTCTTTGGCAGCACCAATAGATTCTGGGATTGAAATTGCCAACAAAGCTGGTTTGACGCTTGTTGGGTTTGTGAGGGGGAACCGCATGAATGTTTACGCTTTTCCTGAAAGAATTCGATTATAATGGGTCTTCTTACAAGAGCCGGAAGCTCTGTGTCTCTTAACAATTTCCTTGAGTAATCTGGCGGCTTTGTCAGGGCTCTTTGCTTTGAGTATGGCTGAGGTAACTGCGATTCCATCTGCTCCAGCTTCAAGAACAAGATAGGCATTCTTCGTGTTTATGCCCCCAGCAGCAAACATTGTAATTCTCGTTCTGGATCTTGCTGCTCTGATTGTCTCAAGGGGGACGGTCTCGCATTGAATAGGCGAAGACGGTGGAAAGACAGAGCAGAAGGAAACGTAGTCGGCTCCCATGGACTCTGCCCACTCTAATCTTTTTAGATCATTTCCTAATGTGTAGCCGACTATGCTTCTTTCACCAAGGATCCGCCTGGCCTTGTCTGGCACAACGTGATAGTTGTTGAAGTGTACCCCGTCCGCCTTAACCTTCTTGGCTAAGAGACAGTTGCCATTGATGAGGAACGGTACATCGAACTGTAGCGTCAGCCTCGACAACTTTTTGGCTAATTCTTGCGTTTCAAGAGTTTGTCTTTCAGGGATGAATTGAACTAAGTCGACGCCTCCGTTCAGGGCTTTCTTAACTGCAACCAGAAGTTCGCCAGAAGTTAAGATAGGAGTAATAACCAGATATAGGCCTTCCAACTTCTTCAATTTAGTTACTTCCATCCCTCGTGGCGAGCCTTCCAGTAGGCTGCCCAATAAGGGTCAGCTGCAGGTTTTTTCAGTTTTTGTTTTCTTCCCTCCTTTCTAACCCACCTGCCATATTGAAACGGTCTGACTTTGCCGATGACTTTGCTTCTTATTCCCTTCAAATGTAACTCGTGGAGGACTCCATCCGCTTTTTTGGGGTTCGCGCTGATCAGCAGGGTTCCCTCGCTAAGAGTTGAATATGGCGATAGGCTGAAAAGTTCGCATATGCGTTTCGCTTCCTCAGTCACGATGACATCGGCGAACTCGATTTCCAGTCCAACATGCGAGGCTTCAGAAAATTCATAAAGAGCTCCAAACAAGCCTCCCTCAGTAACATCATGCATGGCTGTGACTCCTTGATTTCTTAAGCCGAAGGAAGCTGCTGTCAACGCGTCCTTGACCACGCTGAACTGTTTCAAATATCCCTGAGCTCTTTTCAGGAAAGCTGATCCATAGGTCTTCTCAATTGTCTGAGGGAAGATTCTTGCAAGGATTCCGGTTGTTGCTATCGCAACACCTTTCGTCATTACCAGCAGATCCCCTGGTTTACTCATGCTGCTTGAAACGTATTGTCTCTCTGGTACCACAGACATCATTACGCCTCCTCCAACAATCGTGTAATCAGAACCAACGTATCTGCCGGTGTGTCCTCCAATGATGGCGATTCCCAGTTTTCGGCATTCAGCATGAATGTTCGTCCAATATTCTTCGAACTCTTCGTCGCTCATCTTAGGGGGAAGATTGAGATTTGCCATCATAAATTGGGGCATAAAGCCACAAGTAGCCAAATCTGAGGCAAGCAATTGTACTGAGATGCGCGCTGAGTCCTTGAGTCCTAATTCTGGGATCACCGATAGTGGATCAGCAGTCACAACGAGGACCTGATCGCAACCTAACCTTACGACTGCGTTATCGCGACCATGGCCTGGCCCAACGATGATTTCTGCCCTTTCTGCTCCTAATCTTGGATAGACAGCTCTCTCAATTAGATCCAACTCAAATTTTCCGATCTTATTTCTAGTCATAGGCACCACGGAGCCTCACTGCCAATCCCAAGTAAGAACCAAACGGGAAAAAAGACGATTCCTTGCCACCGAGGACTTTTGGGAAAACGGTTGTGCTCCAATAATCAACACTGTACCTGTTTTGAAAGGTTTCCCTCAATATTCGCTCTATATCTAGGATGGAGTAAAACTTCACGTTTTTGTAAAATGGGTTGTTTCCTATTTTCGCTTGGGCAATCCTCCGAATAGTGCTTGGGCTCCATTTGTTCATAAGCCCGATGACTAATCCTTTTCGAGCGACCCTTGCGGCTTCCTCGAACACTATACCGATGTTGGGCATGTACTCTAAAGAGGCTATGAAAGCTACAACATCAAAAGATCCGGATCTGAAGGGCAAGCTGTGAGACTCACCTTGTATTAATCGTCCATTAGGCCAGAGTTTCCTCGCTTGTTCTAGCATCAGATGTGACAAGTCAAGTCCATAGCATTCTAGCCCAAGAGATTCCATCCATCTCGTGAAGTGACTCGTTCCGCATCCTACTTCGAGCACCTTCTTTATGTCACCAAACTGATTCAGAAGCTCTGTCAACAATTTCTTCTCAAGAACGTCCGCACGCTTATACTTTGTCTGGTAATAAGCTTCGTATTCCTTGACTATTGTTTCCTGCAAATACCAGGGTTCTTCTTGCATTCCGCTCATCTATGCTAGATAAGTGATATCCAAATTTCTCCTCACTGCAACAAGAATTCCATAGGCAACGGGAACAAAGACAAGGTCTGCTAATGTCCCGAAATCAAATATAGCATATCCGAACCCTAACACAAAGAAGTCTAATCCAAAGAAAAGTAATGTTTCAATGGCCACACCGAGAATCATGGCGATTATTTCATTTTTCTTACGGAGCAGCCCAACGATGAAACCCATCGGACCGCGGGCAAATACGATTCCAAATAGGAAATAGTAAGAAAACCCACCTGCAATAGTGCCTATTGTGGAGCCAAAGGAGTAACCTATCGCAGATCCAATAACAGACGCGACGAGTCCTGCTGCGGGCCCCAAGAGAATGCTTGTCACAAAGATTACAATCGGGGCTAAAGTTAATGCAGCCAGTGGATAAGGCATCGGTATGGAAGTTATCGTTCCTACTGCGATCAAAGCAGCCAAAACAGATGTCAACGCAAGTACTCTTGTTCGAGATATTGACACGGGTGTTTTTTGGTTCACTTTTCCCTCCGCCAGTATTATCTGGGTCAAGTTCCAAGGGTCGACGGTATTCAACCGTCCTCTCAGCCGGGTCATATTCCCAGCTCCCCCAAACCTACGGAAGGACAATTATTATTTATGCGTATATTTATCTTTCCTAGAAAACCATTCGATCATGACGTTAGAATAAGGTTGACCTGCTATGAATAAACTTCCAAGAGAGTTCAACGTTCTTGATGTGGAAAAGAAATGGCAGAGCAAGTGGGAGGAGATGGGCACAAATCGTTTTGATAGGAGTGACCAGAAGCGTCCCGCTTTCACTATCGACACTCCGCCGCCATACACTTCGGGCGAGTTCCATATGGGTCTGGTGCTCAATTGGACGTATTTTGATATGGTCGCTAGGTTCAAACGCATGAGAGGATATAACGTCCTTTTTCCACAAGGCTGGGATTGCCACGGCTTGCCTGTTGAGGTAGAAGTAGAGAAGAAGAATAACATTCTTAAGACCGACGTTCCGCCCGATCAATTTCGGAAACTTTGCATGGAACTCGTTACCAAGTACATTGGCGTCATGAAGGAATCCATTTTCCGTCTTGGGTGCTCCACAGACTGGTCCACAGAGTATCGCACGATGGATCCTGATTATTGGCGACGCACCCAGCTTTCATACATTCTCTTGTACAAGAAAGGGTTTGTTTATCGAGGAAAACATCCCGTAAACTGGTGCCCAAGATGTGAAACCGCCATTGCCGACGCAGAAGTCAACCACGAAACTAGGAACGCTCAGC
The DNA here is from genome assembly GCA_035623315.1 of Candidatus Acidiferrum sp. GTDB lineage: Archaea > Thermoproteota > Bathyarchaeia > Bathyarchaeales > Bathycorpusculaceae > DASPTR01. The sequence continues at coordinate 9,557 of DASPTR010000132.1, forward strand.
TACATTACATCAAGTTCAAACTTGAAGGCAACGGCTTTCTAGAAATAGCCACGACGAGACCCGAGTTGATTCCTGCTTGCGTCACTGTGGCGGTAAATCCCAACGATGAGCGTTATTCAAAATGCGTCGGAAGGAAGGCGCAAGTTCCTACAACTCTCAGAACTGTTGAAGTAACCACTGATGCCATGGTGGACCCGAAGTTCGGCACGGGAGTCGTGATGATTTGCACGTACGGCGACAAGGCTGACGTGAAAAGCGTCTTTGAGCACAAACTCGAAACAATAATGTGCATTGACGAGAAGGGAAGAATGACCCAAAACGCTGGCAAATACGCAGGAATGAAAACCGATGAAGCACGGAAGGCTATTCTCGTTGACTTGAAAGCAGAAGGATTAGTTGACAGAATTGAAACGCTCAGGCAGGAGGTAAGCATCTGCTGGAGATGCCATACTCCCATTGAGATTCTTGAGAAAGAGCAATGGTTTATGAAAACCCGCATCCTAACAGATGAAGTTGATAAGAACGCTCTTGAGATCAAGTGGTACCCCGATTACATGAAGCATCGGATGATAGATTGGGCCAATTCTCTTGATTGGGATTGGGTAATATCGAGGCAAAGAGTCTTCGGAACACCCATTCCAATATGGTACTGCAAAAAATGCGGCGAAATCATTCTTGCGGAAGATGACTGGGTACCGATAGATCCACGTATAGAGAAGCCCAAAACCCAGAGATGCCCAAAGTGTGGTGGAACCGAGTTTACACCTGAAAGAGACGTCTTCGACACGTGGATGGATTCCTCAATAACCTGTGCAGTCCACGCAGGATGGCCGGATAAGAAAGACTGGCGCAGGCTGTTCCCAGCAGACGTGCACCCGTCTGGTGTAGACATCATACGCACTTGGGCGTACTATTTGATGGTAAGACACCTGGCACTGTTCAACGAAAAACCATACAAAAGCTGCTTAATCAACGGCATGGTCCTCGGTACAGACGGACGTGAAATGCACAAATCTCTAGGGAATTATGTTGCTTCAATGGAAGTTCTATCAAAATACGGCGCGGACGCAACCAGGCAATGGGCCGCAGCAGGTGGGGCTACAGGGTCCGATATTCCCTTCCGTTGGCCTGACGTCGAATATGGCTGGCGCTTCATGATCAAATTGTGGAATGCTTCAGGCTTCGTAAGCAACCTGTTGAAGGATTATGAGCCTGATAACAAGGCGAAGCACGTGTTGCAACCATTGGACAGATGGATCCTAAGCAAAGTTGAGAAGACAATTGAGAAGGTTACAGACGCCTTAGAGAAGTGCCAGTTCAACATAGCAATAGAAGAAACGCGCAACTTTGCTTGGCACGTTTTCTGTGACTGTTACATCGAAGCAGTTAAAGATAGGCTCTACAGGCCCGAGACTTACGGGGAAGAAAAGAAAAGAGCGGCCCAATACGCGCTTTATACGGTTCTGCACAAAATCCTACAGCTCCTAGCCCCGATAACGCCACACATCACAGAAGAAATCTACCAGACACTGTACATAGGAGAGAAAGGCTTCAGCAGTATTCATCTCTTCCCTTGGCCAAAGACAAGTAAAAAAGTGATCGATGAACAAGCCGAAAAGCAAGGTGATCTTATAATAGCGATAATAACCGAAATTAGAAGAGAAAAGGCAGAGAGGCATCTGCCTCTGAATACCCAGGTTAAGAAGCTAACAATCTTCGCTGTTGAAAAGGACACCGTGAAGATCATCGATGAAGGCAGGGAAGACATCACAGGTGCATGCAAGATTGCAGACATGGAGATCCTGGCCGAAAAGGGAGAGGGCAGAGAAATCAGATCGTTCGGAAATATCCACATTGCCCTTGAATTCTAGAAGAGAAATTTGGAAGCGATAAAGGTGAAGAGCATAGGACTGATTGGATGCGGTGCAATCGGAACCTTGATCGCTGAAGCAGTTGAGAAAGGAATTGTGCCGTGTGACGAACTTATACTTCATGACATTGACAGGTTCAAGGCTGAAAAACTCAGGAACAAACTCCACATTAAGGCCACCATCGCGTCAAGCGTTAAGGAGATGATCAGGCTCAAACCTGCTGTAATAGTTGAAGCGGCATCGCAGCAGGCTGCAAGAGAATACGCGGAAATGATCATTGCTGAAAACACAGATCTCATAGTCATGAGCGTGGGAGCACTATTAGACATGAACGTACGAAGCAAAAAGATCCATATTTCTTCAGGAGCCATCGGAGGCTTAGACGCTATTTCGAGCGCAAATCTAGCTGGAGTCGAAGAGGTCGTTCTGACCACTAGAAAGAATCCTGCCGTTCTGGACCTGGATGATCAAAAAGAGAAACTGATCTACGAAGGAAATGCAAAAGAGGCAGCAAGACGTTTCCCACGGGAAATGAACGTGGCTGCCACGTTGGCTTTAACAGTTCAACCTGAAAGAGTGAAAGTGAGAGTAATCTCAGATCCTAAAGTCCAAAAAAACATGCATGAAATAAAAGTGAAATGGAAACAAGGCGAAATGCTCCTGCAATTTTCAAATGATCCACATCCCGAAAATCCAAAAACTAGCGCGCTCTCAGCATGGGCAGCAATAAACTTGCTAAAACAAATAATGGAGAATCAAGGACCAGACTAGGGCTTCATTACTGACGTTCGTATTTGTCCGTCTTTAGCCTTTCTTTCTTAACTCGATTTCTCGATTGGTTTCCTTCGAAAATAGTTTCATACAATGACGAAGAGCACTGGTGCGCCAGATTAGCTCAAAGCCTCTTTCGTGATGTGGCTGAAATTGCTACCTACAGTCACCTGTGTCCTTTGTTCTCCTTCTCGATTTCTTTTGCTAATTTCTCAATTTCGTCTTCTGTGTTGTAAAAGTGGGGTGACACCCTGATTCCATGGTTCCTAGCGGAGACGACTATTCCTTTAGCGCCGAGTTTTCGCGTGACCTCTTGTGGGTTGCGCATTTTGAAGTTGACTATGCCCGAACGACACTGCTGTTCTTCAGGTGTCTGCAGTTCGATGCTCAGATCCCTTATAGCCTCTATCAGATTATTAGTCAGTTTCATGATTCTCTTGGTGATGTTTTCGACTCCGAAACCTAATAGGAGTTTCATAGCTTCTCGTGCTCCAACAAAACTGACAGAGCTAGGCGAACCTGCCTCAAACCGGCTAGCTGTCTTTGAAAGTTTCAGATTCCAAATGTCCCAGAAATCCGCAGTGTCAAATATCTTCTGGTCGACACTTGCCCACCCGACGAGTGGCGGTTCAAACTTTTCGATAAGATCCTCCTTAACGTAAAGGTAACCTGCGCCTGCAGGACTCAGGAGCCATTTGTAGCAGGCAGCTGTCAGGAAGTCAACGTCATCCCTTCTGACGTCAACACGCATGGCTCCCACAGATTGGATCGCATCAACTATCAAATATGCTCCGTGTTCATGAGCTATTTCGCTCAGCACCCGAAGATTGTGCCGAAAACCATTAGCATATTCAACGTGGCTCAAGGCAACTGCCACAGTCTTGTCATCGATCGCTTTCTCCATATCGTCCAACAGTATTTTCCCGTCTACATTCTTTACGTAGTGGACCTTGACGCCCAGCCTCTTTCGTAGCCAAGGATAAACCACTGAAGGATATTCTAGATCCGTGGTAACGATTTTGGAGCCGCGGGGATAGTCAAGCACGTTTGCAGCTATGTTTAAGCCCATTGAAGTGTTCTCGACGAGGGCTAACTCTCCAGGTCTTGCTCCGATCAACTTTGCAAACAATGGTCTGCCACAATCGTCCCATTCGCCCGGGACAGAACCAAAGTTTGAAAAATCCCGAACGTATCTGCTCATTGCTTCTACAGATGGCTTAGGCGGCGGCGACTGTGCAGCGTGGTTCAGAAAAACCTTGTTTTTTGTTATCGGGAACTTGTCACGAGTCTTTTCCATGTCTTCCATGAGGGATTCACCAGAGCCTAATACGAATAATCTTCATATTGGCAAACTCGACTATTAAAGCGTCGACCAAACCTCAAAATCATTCTTTCGATGTAAAACAGTCGAACCTTCTCATCGACTTATGTTCAAAAAATGAGAACCAGCGAGTCAAGTACCAAGTTTAAGCCAAAAGAATCACTGGTCTGGACTCAATAGGATCAAGAAACTCAGAATCGTCAAATTGCTTAATTGATTTGATAGACGCCTTTCCAGAGTCACGGAACGGTATTCATCGCAAAACCGCCAAATCCTGCCCAATGGCTTCTCAATGATCTTTTCACTTCATCAACTGTCTTCTCCACAGTCTTTCTGCATGGTGCTGGCTCCTTCGGTGGTTTTTCAATCTCATCAAAATCGAAATCCTTCAGGCCCATGGCGCCAACCACAAGAGCATACCAGCATGGGGGCAAGACTTGAGGGTTGTATCCGCTTCCAGGTGTGAGAATGAGTTTGCCGTTGCAAACTTTGTCTGCGGTTTCGCCGATCAGATGGGCATTGTTGAAAAGGCCTTTTGCTGTCAGGTTTAGGTCCCCTAGCGAGTCGGCAAAATGTGTGTCGCTTCCTCCATTTGCTATGATAATCTGTGGTTTGAACTCTTCGGCTAGGGGTACGAATATCTCGTTCAGTACGTAGAAATATGTGTCGTCACCTGTTCCAGGCGGTAGCGGCACGTTGATGTTATAGCCTTTTCCGTTTCCCTCGCCTATCTGTGGGATGAAACCGGTTCCGGGATATATCGTCTTAGGATCCTGATGCAAGGAAATGTAAAGCACGGTTGGATCATGGTAATAGATATCGCTCGTGCCGTTTCCGAAGTGAACATCGTAGTCCAACACGAGAAATCTTTCAACATTATGCTTAACTCTGAGATATTCGATTAAGATTGCCACGTCGTTGAATATGCAGAATCCGCCCCCATAGCTTCTACCTGCATGATGATATCCACCCCCCATAGATACTGCACGTTTTGCTTTTCCTCCCGCAACACTTTTTCCACATTCGACCGCGCCGCCAATGATAAGCATTGCAGCTTCGAGGATCTTTGTGGAAACAGGCGTTTCAAAATCATACGGTTTGTTCTCTTTCGCCAATCGCCAAATAAGGTTCACATATTTCTCATCATGCACCCTTAGCAGGTCTTCTTTTGATGCAGGTTCTGGCGTGATGAGCCTGAGATCAGGCTGTTGAAACAGTTTATGATCTTCGAAGAACTTTACGACATTCTCAAACCTGTCTCCTCTGAATGGGTGCCCTTCTCCCATGTCATATTGCCTGTACTTCTCATGAAAAGTCATAATTGTCTTTTCAGGCAAAGCGCACACCTTCAGGTCTAGACAACACCCTCGACTATAAAATGCTACGGTTGACACTCAACGGTTTCACAATGAGAAAAAGAGGAGAGGGATTGATTCTTGCTATGACGTTTCTTGATTCTCTTTGGCTTCAACCGGCTGCTCTGTCGTCACTGCCGCATTCACACCTTGCACTTCAGCCTCTTTTGAGGGCGTTTCGTTTGTTTCACTCGTTTCAAGCTCAACTGTAGGTTCTTGCAGTTTTTCTGGTTCCGTTATTATCTCTGAGGTCTGTTGCTCATCAACTTGCTTCGGGAACATGTCACCGTTTACCAACTGATCGGCCGCTTCCTTTATCGAGTTTAATTCCAGCCTAGATGTTTCAAGACCCATTGATAGCACATTGATCTCACGCTGGTACGTTTCTTCATCAATTTCCCCGGTTATGTGCTGTATTTCAAAATCTGCCAGAAGAATTTCAAGCGTCTTGA
>DASPTR010000133.1:0-4716 GCA_035623315.1 Candidatus Acidiferrum sp.
CGCGTAAGTCTCATGTTTCTCAATCAGGCGATCTAGCTCCGGAAAGTGCACTCCGTACCATTCTCTCACTCGACTCATCAGCAGATTTATCACTCTGTCCAATTCATCAAGGCTTTGAACTGCTTGGGCGACAATCAAATCGCTCTTCTCAATCGCACCCTTCACTCTGAGCTTTGCGATTTCCATCGTTAGGTTGTGCATCCAAAGCCCGAATTCTTCGGCGTCCTTCACGAAGCCCGTTTCCAGAGCAAACTGCTCCATCCGAGAACGAAGCATATCTCCAACTGGGGAAGGTTTCATGACTTCGGTGTTTGTGTTCAGTTTTTGACGGATTCCTTCGGCCAAGCTCTTGTTTTCGAAGATGAATTGATCAAAGCCTTCTTTTTTCAGATTCGTGACAAGTTCAGTAATTTCGTCAACAATTTTTCCATCTTGAATACTTGCAAGGGTTTTAGCTACTGCTTCCGGTTTTCGAGGAAACAGAGTTTTTCCCACGAGTTTTTTCTCTTCGTCAAAAGCCAATATTCCGAATGAGCATTCAATTATCGTGATCTTCATCAGCCCGCTTCACCGACGACACTATTTCTGGGTCCTGATTATTAAACAATCGCTGCAGGCTGCTACAAGCCGTGATAGAATGTTATTTATGAACAATCATCTATATGCTGCTTGAAAAAGAGAAAGAGAACATGCAAGACATGTCTCGATTCCCGCTTGAGCATTCTACGATGTTTAGTGGTGAATGATTTGCTTCGGGACAGACTAGCCGTTGACTTCGCGGGCCTCAAGCTTGGAAATCCGACCATGTTAGCTTCGGGCATTTTGGGTTATTCAACAGAAACGTTCGAGAGCATGTCTGAAGGCGGGGCCGGCGCGATAGTCACAAAATCGATTGGGCTCGAGCCAAGAAACGGCTACGTTAACCCTACGGTTGTTCAAATGAGTTTCGGCCTAGTGAACGCCATGGGGCTTCCAAACCCTGGCATGGACGAATTCGTCCATGAAATTCGCCGGGCCAAGACCGTTTTGAAAGTTCCGTTGATAGTCAGTGTCTATGGGTATTCGGAAGACGAGTATGCCCTACTGGCCAAGAAAGGCGTGGAAGCTGGCGCTGATGCAGTGGAGCTTAATGTTTCATGCCCCCATGTCAAATGCACGGGATCGGAGATAGGACAAAGCCCTAAGCTACTTGCTGCCACTGTCAAGAAGGCCAAGGCTGCCATTGATAAACCTGTAATAGTCAAACTGTCCCCCAATGTTACGAGCATCGCAGCCCTCGCAGACGTTGCAGCAAGAGCCGGTGCGGACGCGCTGACGGCTATAAACACTGTGAAAGCCATGGCCATCAACGTAGAGGCAGGTATGCCTATACTGAGCAACGGGGTCGGCGGACTTTCAGGCCCAGCCATCAAACCGATTGCGCTACGCTGTGTCTATGACATTTTCGGGCAAGTTGAAATCCCAATAATAGGCTGCGGGGGTATAACAAACTGGCGCGATGCTGCAGAATTTCTGCTTGCAGGTGCCTCAGCGGTCCAAATCGGGACTGCAGTAGCCTTGAAGGGCCCAAGAGTGTTCAGTACGATCACTCGAGGACTGAGTGCCTATTTGAGAATGAAGGGTTATCAGAGTGTGAGCGAAATTGTCGGCTTATCGCATCGCAGATAATAGTCTGAGAGGCACACGCATTCTAAGCACAGGTGTTGAAAGTCCAACAGTTAAGACTTTCACTTTCAGAGACAGACGTTGTGCAAGGGCAAGGCCGGGACAGTTCTTGATGCTTTGGATACCAGGAGTCGATGAGATTCCCCTGAGCATAATGGATGCTGACGAAGACATGACTACCGTGGTCGTGAAGAAGATCGGTTCAGCGACAGAAGCCTTGCATGGGTTGAAAGCTGGCGACGTGATAGGCATTCGGGGACCGTTTGGTAACTGTTTCACGTTGAGAAAGGGTAAACTGTTGCTGGTTGGCGGTGGGACAGGAATAGCCCCGTTGGCTTTCTTGGCCAAAAGGCTGAATGCGAAACAAGCAAGAAGCTTTGTTGTGATGGGCGCAAAGTCAAGAGAAGAACTGCTCTTCTTGGACAAGATAAGGCGACTTTGCCCCCCTGGGGACTTCGTAGCCACCACGGAGAATGGCAGCTACGGCACGAAGTGCTTGGCAACTGAGCCCTTGGACGAGCTGATGACAAAACGGAAGTTTGATATGATCTATGCCTGCGGACCGGAGCAAATGCTAAGGCGAGTGTTTGATCTTGCTGAAAACCATGGCATAGACATGGAGGTAAGCTTAGAAAGGATAATGCGCTGTGCCGTTGGGCTTTGCGGAAGCTGCATAATTGGAAAGTACCGCGTATGTAGGGACGGCCCGGTGTTCACAAAAGAAAAATTGCGAGAGGTCAAGGATGAATTCGGCTTATCAAAACGCGATTTCGATGGCAGGAGAATATCCATTTAAGACCACACAAACCTGCTAGATTTGTCCTCTTCCCATTCGATGATCAGACTCGCCTGAAATTCCCCGAGTGGCTAGAGAATCAGGTCGCTATTGAAAAGCCAAACCAAATGCACATTATCTTGGCCGACTAAGCTGTGCTTAGCTGATAGGTGAAGCATGCCCGTGCTGTTTGGGTGTTTGACGACTTTAGCGAGAGATAGGGTTTTGCCCTAGTATCATGCTGCGTTCTAATAAACTGCAACCTAAGCCTTATATTATTTATACCAACTGCGACAACATACGAATAAGTGAAGGCAATAGCGTAGAGGAAGGTTACGTTTGATAAAAGATTTGGCCGCGTTCTATTCAAAAAACGCTCTAACCATGCAGCGTTCCGAAATAAGAGAGCTCTTAAAAGTCACTAGGCAACCTGGAATGATTTCTTTCGCCGGGGGACTTCCTGGACCTGAAACTTTTCCTGTGAAGGATCTTGAGGATATTTCGTGCCATATTCTTCGAGAAAAGGGGGCTTTGGCCCTGCAGTACGGGACCACTGAGGGAGAAATAGAGTTCAGACAGGAAATTGCAAAATGGTTAGACCGTGAAAAAGCCTCGATCAAGGCGGAGAATATCTTTGTGACAACGGGTTCCCAACAGGGATTGGACATTGTTTCCAAAGTTTTTCTTGACCCAAAAGACACTGTGATAGTTGAATTGCCCTCTTACATCGGGGGTCTGCAGGCTTTCAACGCCTATCGCGCCAAGATGATCGGCGTGCCTCAAGATGATTATGGTATGAGGATGGATCTTCTGGAGAAGTTGCTGAGTAGGCTGGCTAAGAGAGGAAAGAAGCCGAAGTTCATCTATATTGTTCCAGATTTTCAGAACCCCTCAGGCGTGACCATGTCGTTAGAGAGACGCAAGGAACTTCTGCGCTTGGCTTATCAGTACGAGCTTCCCATCGTCGAAGATAGCCCATACAGGGACTTGAGGTACAAAGGGGAGACTGTTCCAGCCATCTACAGCCTGGACAATCAGAAGCAGGTTATTGCCTTAGGCACATTCTCAAAGTTGCTGGCACCAGGACTGAGACTAGCTTGGATAATAGCTCCCGTTGAGTGGATGGACCGCATGATCGTGGCCAAGCAGAGTATGGACCTGTGCTCTCCGACTTACACTCAGCTCATTGCCGCCGAGTATTTGAAGCGCGGGTTGCTTCCAAGCCAAATAGATAACATTCGGAAAGTGTACGGCAGAAAACTGGAAGCCATGCTGAAAGCCCTCAAAACATACATGCCCAAAGGCGTAAATTGGTCCAAGCCAGAAGGCGGATTATTCCTGTGGGTAAAACTTCCAAGGAAAATGAGCGCCAACGCGCTTTTCCCCAAGGCTGTCGAAAACAAAGTCGCATATGTTGTGGGCTCGGCTTTCCAATGCGACGGCAAGGGACAAAATGCCATGAGGCTCAATTTCTCTTATCCTTCAGAACAGCAGATAGACGAAGGAATCAAGCGTTTAGCCAACATGATCAAGGAGAACATGTAGATCAAGAGCCGAATCGGCATGAATCTTCCATGGGCAAAGGTTATATGTGGCAGATGTTATGTTGCAGTGTTTGCGGGTGCAATGTGATGCAAGGTGACCGCCAAATTCAAGACTGATTCTGAAAAGAGTCTTAATACGGATTATCGCCCGCTTGAACTTGAAGAAGAAATTCGTCAATATTGGAATACTAGTCTCGTACGACAGAAGCTAGAAGAGCTCAGAAGGGGCAACAACACAGGAGTCTTGGGTTATGTTGAGGGTCCGCCAACACTTAACGGTGTGCCTCACATAGGCCACGCGCGCGGGCGCGTTATGAAAGACCTTCATTACAGATGGAAGTCAATGCAGGGGTACTACATACCATTCTGGTCGGGGTGGGACTGCCAAGGTTTACCTGTTGAGTTGGAAGTTGAGAGACAACTCGGCGTCAAGAACAAGCGGGAACTTCTAGACAAGGTAGGCATGGACAAATTCGTTCAAGAGTGCAAGAAGGCCATAGAGAAATATCATACACAGTGGGTTGAAGCGGATAAGAAACTCGGGATTTTCATAAACGAAGAAAAGGCCTATTGGACCTACAAGGACGAGTTCATTGAAAAGGAATGGCAGATTCTGAAACGGGCGTGGGATCAGGGTCTACTTGAGGAAGGACACTACGTCGTGGCCTACTGCCCCAGTTGCCAAACCAGCCTCAGCAGCACAGAAGTGGGCTATGAGGGTTCCTATCAACA
>DASPTR010000134.1:0-5123 GCA_035623315.1 Candidatus Acidiferrum sp.
GTTAACTGTGCTGCAAGGGTGGTTATTGTTGTGGTTGAGTCCGTGTTTCTGGCAGAAAGGACGAATGAGTTGCATTCAACCAAGAAGGGCGTGCTGAATGATCCTGCCATTGCGCTTCCATGAACTATGCTGGAAATCGTGATTTCCCCAGCGAGTGAAGTCTGCTATGGCGTCCTGTTGGTATGGTCCGAATCGTGCGACATTGTTAGTGTTGCGCGCGGGGAAGTATATGGATGGGGGAGAAGGTAAAGTTTTATTCCAAAGCCATGCGCATTTGAATCCATGAGTGACCTCAAAATCAGAAGAGCGGCCTGCTTGGATGTGGATAGAATTGTTGAGTTAAGGCTGTTGTTGCAGCATCACGTTGAAGTGTCGAACTCCTTAGGATGGCGAATAACTGATGAGGGAAAGAAGCTTCTTAAACAGAATGTTGAGAATGACTTGGCGGAGAACGACATCTGTGTGTTGCTTGCTGAAGCAGATGGCAAGATTATCGGTTATGTTCAAGGCGAAGTAACGAGCAGAAGTGATTATTTGCCAAGAACTGTTGGTCATGTCTCGCTTATTTACGTCATGAAGAAGTTTAGAAGAAAGGGTGTTGGGAAACGTTTGATGCAAGACCTATGTAAATTCTTCAATCTGAACAAGGCTGAGCACTTGAGTGTAAGATATATGATCGGAAACGTGGAAGCTGAGGGTTTCTGGACAAAGCTCGGTTTTGAGCCAATAATAACGACCAGTGCCACTTACGCAAAGGAATTAGATTTCAAACTGAAGTCCACGGCCAGATAGACAATTGAGTTACAAGTGACAAGAACCGTTTTCTCGGCGCCCTTTCGTATTCAATGCGAAGAATCCGCGTATGCAGTGATCGCTCTTTCACGAAGATCGGTGCACATGTGACAAATGTTGTAATATCCTTCTGGATTTGGCTCAACGCCTCGTTTCTTTGCCCAGTTCAGGAGTCCGCGCATGCCTTCTTTGAGAATTGATTTAGCTTCGGGAATTTTATGCGGATCATAATGGTCTATGATGTCGATGATGTCTGATTCATACGCGTTTCCTATGTAGAAGTTCTTGCAGAGGGAGACTTTTCCGTCTGGTTCGATGGAAATTGTTCTGACTGAATCGAGTGCTTCTGTGTATGGGAGGTCGCCGCATTTTTCCTGCGGCACCGATTTTTTCGTTGGAAGAAATTCTGCCAGAGATGAGCAGGCTCTTCCTTCAGGTTGCGCGTTGTTTCCTTCACTCTCTTTTACCTGCAAATTGCGGAGCTTCTGCAAGATTGCCTTTGTTTTAAGATTGTACTGATTATCATGGTTCTTTGACACGACCCAGCAAGGATTCCATTCTACTCGTTCGATTCCTGCTTCGATGAGTGAAAACATAGCCTTCTTAACGCTCTTTAGCGGAATGAATTCTTGATGAAAACTATCAACGGAAATTGAGACTTCATTGACGCCGAAACTCGCCAGGTTCCGAGCGATTTCCTCAATCTCCACGTTTTTTGTTGACCAGAAACCGTTCGTGATGACTTCTCGAATAGGAATACCCACTTTCTTTGCCTGTTCGTGGATTGCGCACACGATTTCTGGATAGAGCAGAGGCTCTCCGCCGAACGTCATGATCGATTTCGGATGATATGCTTGACCGACCTTTCTGACAATCTCAACAGCCTTGTCCTTGTCAACATGCTTTGGAAGCATCTTCATCTTCTTCACTTCAGCAAGTTGGCAATGGCCACATTTCGAATTGCAGAGATAAGTCACTATGAATTCGATTCTATCCACAACTAAATATTTGCTCAGGCAGATTGCCTTCCACGTCTAATCACAGGAGAGCCAACCTGAACTATAACGTTTTTCCCGCGGAAACAGGAGTTCAAGAAAGCGATTTCCTTCTTCGATGTTCATCTTTTGATCGCGCGTGCTTGCAAGCCGCGCTGCTAATATAGATTCGATTGTCAGCTAATGTTTGGAGCTCTGATTCGGAATGGCTGGAGCGAAGAGATTCTTCAACGAGTTTGCCGAGGAATACGAGGCTCAGAACAGACACAGATACACTTTCTATCGGTGGATTATTCAAACAATAATGAGACAGATAGACCGTGAAAAGTGTGAAATTGTCGACTTGGGCGCCGGCACCGGCGAGTTGTCCTTGAAGCTAGCCAGCAGGTTCCGTCAATCTCATGTGGTGAGTATTGATGTCTCTGCGGCGATGATAAACAAAGCAAGAAAAGCAGCTGCGAAAATGAGCTTCAATAACGTAGCTTTCGTTGTTTCTTCCATGGAGAGGGCAGAGATCGCTGAGATTGATTTTGCAGCCTCCTGCCTAGCTTTCCATCACGTGGCAAACAAGGAATTGGTCATATCAAAGATCTATCAGGCTCTCGCAGAAAATGGCAAACTCGTGATAGGCGACTGGTTCAAGCCATGCGAGGAATACAAGGAAAAAGTAGAAAGTCTGAGAAGCAGGAACCCGCAAAGGGCAAAGGAATTTGACCGAAGCTGGCAACAGGCCCTGCAGGCTATGAGCAAGGACTACGGAAAAAAACATCCAGAAGAATATCCCGTATGCCCTCATCAATTGGAAGAGATAATGAGAGACACTGGATTCAAGAAGCAGCGCACAGTGAAGTCGCCTATTGCGACGTTCGCTGTGGTTATCGGAGAGAAATAGCGGATGCTCGCAGGTTACAACCCATGTATGCTTGCTTTATTCAAATGTTGCTTAAACTAGACGTCGTCGCCCAAGCAGGGTGAAATCTGCCTGACTCATGGAACGGGCGTTGAAGATAGCCTCGGGTTTTCTGAATGCAGCTGGCCGCCGTTTGCCCAGTTGGTCTTTGGAACTTCGTAAATGATGACTTCAACTGCTTCACGCGGTATGCCCAGTTCCGCTATTACTTTCGTTATCCCTTCAACGATTTTCTTCTTGTTTTCTTTTGTTATACCTGCCCAAAGAGAGACTTGAACCAATGGCAATTTATCTACCTCGAATAAGAATGTGTTTTTCCACCTATTAAGCAACGTGCGTTTGGGAGGATGCTTTCGCTTACTTGTTTGTTTTTGTTTGCTTCCTGATCTGTTTGTATCTGAAACAGTGAATCAAGTGATCGTTCACTAGACCTGCGCCTTGGATGAAAGAATAACATGTTGTGGGGCCGACAAACTTGAACCCCATCTTCTTGAGTTCTCTGCTCATGGCCTGAGATTCCTCAGACTCGGAAAGCATTTTTGAGAAGTCTTTCAGGGCGTGATCGATCGGTTTTCCACCTACGAAGCTCCAGACGAAGGCGTCGAATGAACCGAACGTTTTTGTGATGTCTTTGAACATTCGGGCGTTGTTTATCGCGGCTAATATCTTAGCCCTGTTCCTTATCACTTCAGGGTTGCTCATGAGACGTGTGACGTCTTTGTCAGTGTACTTGGCTATTTTTTCGGGGTCAAAACCGCTGAAGGCTTTCCGCATGGCTTCTCGTCTTTTTAGTATTAGCTCCCAACTTAATCCTGCCTGAAAACCTTCCAGAATAAGCAATTCGAACAGTCTTTTGTCATCGTGAAGTGGGGTGCCCCATTCTTCGTCGTGATATCTGATGTACAGCGGATCTTTAGTGTTCCAGCATCTCACACGCTCATTAACCATAAAAAATGATATTCAAGCAGGATGCACTTAAACGTGTTAGTGGCCCTGTTCTTTAGTGCGCGCTGAGACGTTGACGTGGTTTATTGTGTCTTGATCTTCTCCCATTCTTCTCTTAGCAGGCTGTACATGTATTCGTTTCTGTAGTGTCCTTTGTAGAAGAATCGTTTTCTCAATTCCGCTTCTCGTTTGAACCCGTTCTTTTCCAACACTCGCTGGGAGGGCACGTTCTTCACGTCGGTTGCTGCTTCGATTCTTTCGATTTCTTTCTTCGTTGTAAAGAGGTGGTTTAGGAGGAGCCGTGCAGCTTCGGTCGTGTAGCCCTTGTTCCTGTCGCTCGGTTTTATTCGGTATCCAATCTCGAAGAGGTGGAGATAGTCCGATCGGACCCTGTAGTAGTCGATGAAGCCAATCTTTTTGTGTTCCAATAGACTCTCAATTATGAAGGTGCATGCTCCTTTCACCAGCTCTTCTACTTCGATTCTGCTCTTCGGATAGTCACCCGCAAACGGTCCCGCAAACTCTGGATCGTTCCACCAGTTGTAGAGGTCGTCCATGTCAGACTTCTCGACGGATCTGAGTCTAATTTTCTCGCCAACGAGTTCCAAGAGAGTCACCGCCTAATGAACCGCGTTTATAGACTGAACTTCACAGACTATTAATTTGGGTTTGGGTAAAGTTTCGCCCTACTCAGTTCTTCTAATGTTCTCTTTTTCTTTAGCTCACGTTTTCAATTGAGAATTGTTCCACAAACGATAAGAGTTGATTTAACAATCTATAATTGGGTGTGGAAGTGACATAGGGTGGACAGAGCTGTTTTTGCTTCACTTGCAATTCTGTGTCTCCTTTCCATATCGTCGACATCGGGATTGATTCAGGTAGTAAAGGCTAGCGGTGTAACCGTTTTCATACGGGCTGATGGCTCAATAGATCCGGCAAACACGCCGATTTTAAGCCTTGACAACATAACTTACGCGTTTACTGGTGACATCAGCTACCCAACTTACGACGGAATAGTCGTTGAAAGAAGCAACATTGTGATTGATGGAAATGGCTACACGGTGCAAGGGAGCAATAGTGGAAGCGGCCTAAGTCTAACAACCATAAACAATGTGACGATCGAAAACATTAACATCAGAGACTTCCAAAACGGCATCATTCTCGGCTCTTCTTCAAACAACACTGTTAGCAGTAATACCGCATCAGCAAACATTTATGGCGTCTGGCTCGACTCTTCTTCAAACAACACCTTATACCACAACAACTTCATGAACAACACTTACCAAGTCGGTACTGTCAACTCGACGAATACTTGGGACGATGGCTATCCGTCTGGCGGCAACTACTGGAGCGACTACACTGGTGTTGATAAGTACAGTGGGCCAAATCAAAATTATCTTGGAAGCGACGGAATAGGCGACACGCCATACGTGATCGATGCCAACAACACGGATCATTACCCTCTGATGAAGCCTTACGCT
>DASPTR010000135.1:0-3148 GCA_035623315.1 Candidatus Acidiferrum sp.
TTATCAGCCAAAATCTGTTTACTCCTTTTCTATGTAGATTCTTGAGAGCTTTGAGACAAGTTTCTGCAGTTTTGGGATTTTGTGCAACCGAACATGCGCCTACCCCATTCCTAGGTAGGCTTTTCACGGCTGAAAAGCATCTGTATTTTGGGATGTTGCAACATACGAACATACAGCAGTTCATCATCATGGGCCGATTTTCTGTTTTCTTAGTTTATCTGTATTTTCGGATGTTGTGCAACCGAAGATACAGGAGTTTATCTGTATCTTGGGATGTTGCAACATCCGAAGATACACCTCCCCCCTACTAGGTCGGTTTTTCATGGTGGAAAACATCTGCAGTTTTGGGATGTTGCGCAAGCGAACATGCGCTTACCAACCTCTAGGTCGGTTTTTGCTGGGTGTGTTTTCCTGTGTGCTTCAACCGTGGAGTGAATGGCTGTTCGTGTGTTTGCTGGCGAATTTGAGTATGAGTTTTTAAGCTGATGTAGCCCTTCTCTTGGGTGAGGTTGCGGACATTGTTCTCGTGGCGGAAGAAGAAGTTGCGGGTGGATGTGGGCGACTTGATGGATGAAAAAGAGTCAATGGCAAGTTACTTGCGGTTAGCGCTTAAGGTGGAGGTTGCTTGTGAGGCCAGAAGCGTTCTCGTATGTTCCGAAGATTTGTCCCTTGAAGACTTGAAGAAGCTGGTGAACAAGTTCGTTTATCATCAGCATTTCAATAACAAGTATTGGGTTGCACTCGAAAGCGGAGTCGTCAGAATCAGCAAGTTCAAGGAAGCGACGAAGAAGAAGCCGAGCAAAGAAGCACTCCCGCCTTCCACGATCAAGCATGGCTGGTAAGCCGAAGCAGTCAATTCCCAAACAGTGCCTGCAAGCTGGCAAGTATTCACCGCAAGACTGGTTGGAAACAGCGGCATGAACGAGTTTGTTGATTATGCTGATTTCGTTGTGGCGGAATAGTTTCTCTGGTGATGTATGATGTCGACTTGGATTCTGGTCCACGGAGATTGTGATGGGGTTTGTTCAGGAGCTCTGGCCTTAGCTGCGAATCCTGAGGCTAGAATCTATTTTACCAGTCCCGTTGAATTGGCTGAAGACTTGGGGAGGGTTGATGAGGGCAGTCAAGTAATAATATGTGACATTGCCTTGAACGGCGATTCAGTGTCTGACGTGACGGCCAAGATTCGTGTTATATCTTCAAAGTCCACAGTGCTGTACATAGATCATCATCCATTTCCTCTTGGATTTGATCCTGCAGTTTTTCCAGCAAGACTTATTCATGAATTGGCTCCTTGTGCTTCTGAGTTAACGTTTAGATTCTTCCAGGAAAAGTTGCCCAAGAAGATGAGTCGTGTTGCGATTTACGGTGCAATCGGAGACTACGTTGACGGCACGCCTTTTGTTCAAGAATGCCTCAAAGACTGGGACAAGAGAACCATCTATTTCGAGGCGGGAGCTCTTGTTCAAGGGTTAGAAGGCAGCAGAAGAGACATGAGGTTCAAGCTTGAGATTCTCAGGTTGCTTTCTAGAAATCGGGTTCCTACGATCAGCGGCGAACTCTTGGGAAGAGCTTTGACTGAAACCCATGAGGAAGAAAGCCTTCTCGCGACGATTGAGAAAAAGGTTGAAAGAATGGGCGATGTTGCCTACGTCTTAGACATCGGAGGCTCCGTGAGCAAAGCCGCAACTTACGCGAGGGTCGTCGCTGGGGCAACCGTGGGAATTGCTGGAGAAACTTACGATCACATCGTGGATATGAGCCTGAGAACCGAAACGGATGATGTAGACTTGAACGCTATTCTTAGAGACCTTGCGCCACGCTTCGGCGGTTCAGGCGGAGGCCACCCTAAAGCATCAGGCGCAAGAATTCCAGTCGGCTCCTTCAGAGACTTTGTTGCAGCCCTTAACGCTTCGATGAAAACTCCAAACAAGAGGACACAGTAACGACGAAACGAACAATAAGAAACACACGAAGACAAACGGCAAAGCCTGCAGTTCGAAGCACCATTTCTCTTGTGTTTTGATTCACACGTTCACAGAATTGACCCAACCCAAAGCGAAATGCCAAAAGAATGTGACTAGCCCTGACAAGTCAACATTCGCTCGCAAGGTCTGCGAGTTAACAATTAGATTTCGAATTTCTCCAGAATTTTTGTTTCTCTTTCGCCCGTTATCTCGGCCACGACGTGAATGTAGTTTTTTATTCCGGAATTTTCGAGTCTGGGCTTGAGCAGCTCGTCTATTTGAAAGATTCCTGCGGAGTTCGACATGGTTATTTTGACTTTGACCGGCGTGTTTTCGCCTTCTTGGATGTCCACTTTTTCGATTGATAGTGCTGAGACTGAGTGGATGTCCACTTTTCCCGCTTGGAAAGGAATTCTGGCTCTGCCCTTTTCCATGTCTAAGGCGTCGGCAACTCGCACTATGCCTGCCTCGATGGTTAGTGGTCTTCTCGGTTCTTCATGAGACACTATGGCGTGCAGAACCTCAGAGAGGATAACTGTGCGCTCTTCTTCAGAGTACACCTGAAGCAGGTATTTCTCTATGAACCCTGAAGCAAGCAGCGCGCCGTACACTTCGTGTCCTTCTCTTGTGACCACCATGCCAACGTCGTGGAAGATCGAGCCTAGGACTACGACGATTTCAGCGTCCTCGTTCTTCATGCCATAATTTTCAACGATGCTGGGCACGACTTTGTTGTCGACCAATAATCTGAGAATCTTCAGCGCCACGTTGGCCACTATTTTTACGTGTGTTGGACCATGATCTGTGAAACCCATACGGTCTATTGCCATCACATTGGCGCATTTCCACAGCGTCTGCAGCTTCACGTCTTCCCTCACGCAGTCCATAACATGCTTCAGCTTGACGTTGTCGCGAACTGGAATGTTGAATACGTACGACATTTGCCTCTACACCTTGCTTTCTTTGCGACTCCTTACTCATCGTGAGGGTTTAAGCCATTAGGTCTTTCTTGACTCGTGCGATGCAGGTCTATGCGAGTCGATAGGGGGTTCATGGGCGTTCGTTTGCCTCTTGAGGCAAGCCATCGCGAACACTCTGCCGTCTGCCAGCCTCTCATCTTGGACGCTGACAAGGTCCCAACCTTCGCTGCCTAGATGATTTGAATGGATCTGATTCCTTAT
>DASPTR010000136.1:0-3532 GCA_035623315.1 Candidatus Acidiferrum sp.
GACTAGCAATCAATAAGGAACAGCTTGACTCGATCGTCACCCAAGCCGAGTCCCAATCGAAATAGCATGCTAGGAATGCTCAAACAAACAACTCGAAAGGGTACTTTCTTAATGTCCCTGCGGATTCCCATCCCGATTTCAACGTTTGAATCCCAATACGACATCTAAAGCCTAGAAGTTTTTGATGCTTTCCCCAATGCTTATAGAAAGACGCCGTGCGCCGAGTCATGATAGATTCTCGCAAAAATGCAGTTTTCAGGCTTCTCTGGATCAATGAAAGAACTTAAATGCTAATTTGGATTTATCGTGTTGGTATTATAGGGGAGAAACATGTTTGGTTAAGTTTATTTTTGTAACAGGTGGAGTGTTGAGTTCTGTCGGCAAGGGAATCCTGACTTCTTCAATGGGCAAGATGCTTCAGACAAGGGGTTTGAAGGTCACAGTCGTGAAGATTGATCCATACGTGAACGTGGATGCGGGCACGATGAACCCGTACATGCACGGCGAAGTATACGTAACTGATGATGGCGGCGAGACTGATCTAGATCTCGGGTGGTATGAACGTTTTCTGGATTTGGATTTGAAGACTGAAAACAACGTTACGACTGGCATGGTCTACAAGGCGGTAATCGAAAAAGAGCGCAGAGGAGATTTCCTAGGCAGATGTGTGCAGATCGTTCCTCACATCACTAATGAGATCAAGCATCGCATTCGCACCGTAGCAAAGGGGTCAGCCGTCGATGTAATCTTGACTGAACTGGGAGGTACCGTGGGAGACATTGAAGGTCAGCCTTTCCTAGAAGCAGTTAGGCAGATGCGCTTGGAAGAAGGTCTCGAGAATACTCTGTATGTCCACGTTGCGCTGGTGCCTGTCCTGGACGTCACAAAAGAGATGAAAACTAAGCCTCTTCAACACAGCGTCAACGAGCTGAGACGCATCGGTATTCAGCCTGACATCATCGTCGCGAGAAGCCCGGAAATGATAGATGCTGAGTCCCGAAGAAAGATCGCGCTTTTCGGAACAATACCTGAGGATGCAGTTTTCTGCTCATACAATGTCGAATCAATCTATCAAGTTCCGCTGATTTTGGATGATCAGGGAATGGGCGATTTCATATGCAGGAGGTTCGGTTTCACTGAACAAAAGAAGGACTTCAAAGAGTGGAAGCAATTCGTCGACGCGATCCTGAACCCAGAACATGAATTAAGAGTTGCCTTGGTAGGCAAATATGCTGGGCTGACGGACAGCTACGTAAGTATGAATGAAGCATTGCGTCACGGTGGGGCTGCGTGCAAAACGAAGGTGTGCATTAACTATTTTGAAGCTGAGAAATTTGAACAGAACCCAAAATCGGTGGAAGCACTGAAGGATTTTGATGGAATCTTTGTTCCTTATGGCTTCGGCCCCCGTGGTACAGAGGGGAAAATAATGGCCATAAAATTCGCGAGGGAGAACGACATCCCATTCTTAGGAATATGTTACGGATTCCAACTTGCCGTAGTCGAATTTGCTCGACACGTTTGCGGTCTTGATGACGCAAACAGCACCGAGATCAACCCTGGTACTCCAAACCCTGTGATAGACCTGATGCCTGAACAGAGAGGAATAGAAATAAAAGGTGCAACGATGCGATTGGGAGCTCACAAGATAATTGTCAAGCCGAATACTCTTGCATGTAGCCTGTACAAAAGTGAAGAAATCTGTGAGCGCCACAGACACAGGTTCGAGGTCAACCTTGATTATCTTGAAAGACTTGAGAAGAACGGGTTGGTCTTCTCAGGCAAAAACACAGACGGTCGAAGAATGGAGATTCTTGAACTTCCAAATCTTTTCTTCTTCTTCGCATCGCAATTCCATGGAGAGTTTAAGAGTCGCCCCGGAAAGCCTGACCCAGAGTACTATGGATTCATCAAATCATGCGTGAACAAAAAACTGAGCAGACCTAGACCAGAGTTCTGGCAGGCTGAATATTCTAAAGGGCTAGGGTGAGCGATCGTAGGGTCTGACAAGCTCTTCAAGCGTGGAAAGCATCGCTGGCACTTTGAAGACGATGTCCGTGTAAGTTAGCATTCCCACGAGCTTACCATTGTTCATGACTGGGAGCTTTTTGGCCTTCTTCTTTGTCATGAGTCTCGCTGCTTCTTCGATACTTGCTTCTTCGTCTATCGTCACAATCGGGCTCGTCATAACATGCCTGGCCGTCAGGGTCTCTGGAGGCAAGTTTGGTTCAACTTCCCTCGTGAGGATATCACGCTCGGTTATGATGCCCACGGGTCTTCCGCCTTGAACGACTATCACCGAGCCTATGCCGAACTTATTCATCGTGGCCACGACTTCCTTCATCGTCGTGTCTGGGCGCACGACCTTAACATTTTTTGACATAATATCTCTCACGATAACTATGGTAGCCATTCGATTTCATCTCCAAAGATTAATGCACACTCATTCATCAATTTCGACCACTTATTACTTTTTCGAATCTTCAACGTTAATACCATGTCGCTTCAGTTCAAATGTTTCAACAGGGTTTATATGGTTTGGTTCAAGTATTAAAATCTGAAGTGGAACGGTCATGAGCAAATCCACTGAGAATCTTAAAGGCGCGTTTGCTGGAGAATCCCAAGCAAATCGACGTTACACGGCTTTCGCCAGAAAGGCCGATGAGGAAGGCTTCACACAAGTCGCGAAACTTTTCAGGGCTGCCGCTGAAGCAGAGACGGTTCACGCGTTGAATCATCTTCAGATTACAGGCGAAGTCAACTCAACGAAACAGAATGTTCAAGCAGCATTAGCAGGAGAGACTTTTGAATACAAGAAAATGTATCCAGAGTACTTGCAGACCGCCAAAGTCGAAGGCAATAAGCAGGCTGTATGGAGTTTTGACGTTGCCAACAAAGTTGAGCAAGTTCACGCAAAACTGTTCTCCGAAGCCGCAAAGCAGCTTGAAAACAACGTGGAACCAGCGCAGGTCGATTATTACGTTTGCAGCGTCTGCGGAAACACGGTTGAAGGCACAGCCCCTGAAAAGTGCCCAATTTGCGGCGCACCGAAAACAAAGTTTTTCAAAGTAGCCTAGCACGAGCGCCTATGAAACAAGCCGGCTCTTTACCAACTTCAGATTTTAGTAATCGTCTCGACGCGGCAAATGGCTATCCTGCAATCTGGCAAATCGTTAAAGACTCCGTCAAAACTTCAATTCACAAGCATAGAGACAGAATGATGCTATTCCTCGACGACCTACCCATACAACTCGGTGCGTACCATCCGATCGGAACCAACAACATCGTACTCAACAGAACATTGGTGCAAATCGTCGACGCCACAATCGAATCAAAGCCAGTGGTTAACGCCTTAGTATACAACTTGCTTCTCCACGAATACCTGCATGCCATGGGAGACTACTCTGAAGAGAACGTGAGACACATGGTCTACGAAGTTGCCAAACAATGTTTCGGCGAAAAACACGTTGCAACCGTGATCGCCAAGAAGACCCCATGGACACTTCTCAGCGGAATTCCAATGCAAGCAATC
>DASPTR010000137.1:0-14896 GCA_035623315.1 Candidatus Acidiferrum sp.
GAGATTGGTGACCTCGACGTGGATGTCGTTGCGTCTCATCTCCTTCAGGGCCGCGAAAATCGGCTCGACCGATGGAACAGCACTGTGGGTTCTGTAGAATTCAGGGTCCGCGCCGCCTTTGAAATCCACGGTTGCCGCATCCAAGTAGGGTGCTATCGTCTTCACCGCTTCGGGTGTCATGTACCCGTTAGTCACGAACGTGTTGAAGAGTCCAACTTGCCTCGCAAGCTTGGCCGTCTCATACGCGTACTCGAAGAATATCGTCGGTTCAGTGTACGTGTAGCTGATTCCTTGGCAGCCGTTGGTTCCAGCGGTCTTTACAACTTCTTCAGGAGGAAAATTGTGGCCTGACAACTCCTTTTCTTGGCTGATCATCCAATTGTCACAGAATTGACAGCGGAAATTGCAGCCGACCGTCGCTATGGACACTACCATGGCGCCAGGGTTGAAATGCAAAAGCGGCTTCTTCATTATCGGATCGATACAGGCAGAAATCGCTTTAGCGAACACAAGCGAAAAAAGTGTTCCACCAACATTCTTGCGCACCAAGCAGAAGCCCGTTCCGCCGTCGTTGATGAGGCACCTTCGCGCGCAAAGGTTGCATTTCACCTTCTTATCTTCCTTCTTCTCGTAGAGCATAGCCTCATGCAGGGACATCTATTCGCTTCGCCTCGATCACACATTCAGAGTATTCAGGAATATAAGATTCACCCGCACGTTTTAACAGGAACTTTTTCCCTTGATTTCGAACACCAGCGGCTGTGAAGAAGTCTTAACGGTTAATTCAACGTCTAACAGACTTTCTAAGAAGCCACCCCAAATTTGAGCTTCGTTAATAAAAGGAGTCTTGACAAGTATGTATTTGTCTCTGAGATAGAAGTCGCCCAGCCCCTGCACTCTCAACCGCTTGAACACTTCTGACCACTTTTCCGGATCCCCCGTCTTAATGCCCAGCGTGGCCTCCATAGAAACTCTCAAGGCTTCACCCATGTTTCTGCCAATTTCCCAATGGCTCTCGGGCGGAACGTGTTGGATTAGAATATTGACAAGTTCCACATTCAAGAAGGCTATGCGACTAATTCCACAGTAGTATTCTCCCGGGAAACGCCAGTCATAAACCATCATGCTTCTGTACACATCAAGCATTTTTGAGATGAGCGGTTTGATGCCTGGCTCCTTCCCCTCTCGAATCAACTGGTCAATAAACTCCCGCTCTTCTTTCTCAAGTATAATCGTCGTCCGTCTTGCAGATTCACCGTCTTTGCCAATCATTTCTTCGAGTTTTTTCTTCTTTGCCTCTTGCATAATGAGTATACCTTCCAGCATACGTTATATGCTTTCCTATCCTTTCCCATCGTACCGAACACCTTTTTACAAAGCCGCAGACTATTGTTGGATGCCGATGAAGAGCCTAGATTGTCTGAACGAATGATGTGCTCTAGGGTATCGGAGGCACAAAACTTGCTTAGTTGAGAATTAATAGATGATTTTCTTATGGATCAAGTATCCTATGAGTCCCAAGCCGAAGAAGAACAGCGCAAACCCGCAGGCCGCCGAATCGATCACGTCTGCGCTCAGCAGGTGCACGAACGTGTAGACCAAGTATGGTGCGCCGAAGGTGCAGAAGGCCACTAGGATTATCAAAAACATGTTGCGGAGCCTCACGTTTATCGTGGTAGTCGTTTTGCCGCCTTCTTTTTTTGGCTCGCTCATACATTTATTCCCCAATCATCGGTATTGATCAACGTTTTCTCTTATTAACTCTTCCTTCAGCACACGCATTTGTATAAATTGTGGCGTGTGCCAGTCATACTTGGTTCACGCATGTGGCGGCACTTGAAGCATAATGGTTCAGCAACGCTTGACGCGCACGATGATCGGGAGGTCTACGCAAGTTTGGCCAGGTATTTCGCGGTCACGCAAGGTGAAAAACCCGCAAAGTTTCTGATATGCGGTAGAATCGCGGCTGAGTTCGACGAGCAGGACTCTACAGAGGTTCTTTGGCAACAGCACTCTAAACTTATTCATGAGCAGGAAAAACTTGAGCAGAAGCTTGACCGTCAACAGGAAAGCTTGGATGAGCACCCATTGCCCAGACAATCCTTGCTGGACTTGAAGGTTGAGCTTGCACGCCGAATTCTCTGCCACTGTCACTTCTGTAGTCGAAGATGCGGAGTCGACAGGACAAAAGGTGAACTCGGCTACTGCAAATGCGGATCAAACATCATGGTTTCAAGCATTTTCATGCACATGGGAGAAGAGCCAGAACTAGTGCCTTCAGGAACCATTTTCACGATGGGCTGTACAATGAGATGTAAGCATTGCCAAAACTGGACAATTTCTCAGTGGACTGAAACCGGCGAAGCGTACAGTCCTGAACTGTTAGCCAGAGAAGTTGAAACACTACACTGCAACGGATGCAGAAACGCAAACTTGGTCGGAGGAGAACCGACACCGTGGCTCAAACAATGGTTAGAAACTTTCAAACACGTGAAAGTGAACATACCAGTCGTTTGGAACTCTAACAGCTACTACAGTCCACAGGCAGCCCAGCTTCTCGCCGGGTTTGCTGACGTTTACCTCTTAGACTTCAAGTACGGACCAAAAGGATGCGCCCAACGAATCTCTGCGACACCCGATTATTGGAAGACCTGCACCCGCAATCATCAAAAAGCAAAAAAACACGGCGAAACCATAATTCGCATCTTGATTCTGCCAGGCCACCTCGAATGCTGCACGAAACCAACGATAGACTGGATTGCAAAAAACCTCGGTCCACACACGAGGGTCAACATCATGTTTCAGTACAGACCAGAATGGCAAGCACATGAAATTCCTGAACTTCAAAGAAGATTGTCAAGGGACGAAATGGAAGCAACCATACGAGCCGCGAAAGAAGCGAAACTCGCAAACTTCATGACGTGACGGTAAGGCGTGGAACTCTTTTAGGTCCGTTGCTTTCAGCCCGCGCCTTTATAGTTACAGGTTTTACTAACAAATCGTGAGTATTGTTTGTGCAGTATTTTTATATCTGGGGCTGTGCTCTTCTGAGGACGAATTCGAAAAGGAAATTTGATTCATGTATGCTGTTGAAACTCAGAAATTAGTCAAGCAGTATGGCAAGACATTCGCGCTTAAGGGTCTTGACTTCACCGAAGATCAAGATGAGATAATGGTGTTGCTGGGACCGAACGGTTCTGGAAAAACAACGTTGTTGATGACTCTGGCTACCGTGTTGAAGCCAACGTCTGGCATGGCGAAGGTCATGGGCATCGACGTGATCAAATCCCCTACCAAGGTTCGTCAGATCTTGGGTATCTCTTTTCAAGATGCAAGAGGATTTTGGAGACACAAGCCAGCAGAGATCCTACGATTTCACGCTGCCATGTGCGGAATAAACAAACATGAGAGCAAAGACCTGATCGAGCAGGTTTTGAAGGACCTTGAACTCTGGGACGCACGCAACAAATTGTTTATGCAGCTTTCAGGCGGACAAGCCAAGAGATTGGAGGTTGCAAAGATACTTGTGCAGAAGCCCAAGTTCGCCATATTCGATGAGCCTAGCAGCCAAGTTGACCTGCGAGGAAAACGAACAATATGGGAGAAGATACTTCAGATGAGAGAAGCAGGTACAACGCTCCTAGTCGCAACTAACGAGGTCCGCGAGGCCGAGTACCTTGCAGACAGAGTAACGATTCTTGATCAAGGCAAGAGCATCATATGCGAGACCGTTCAAAGCCTCAAGGACAAGATTGCAGGCGGAGACATCGTCGAGCTTGAGCTAGAGCCTGGTGAGAACAACGTGGAGATCGGACAGGAGTTGGCTAAAATACCTGGCACGGCGAAGCTGACGTCCATAGATCGCAACAAATACAAAGTGTATGTTTCGATCGCAGAAGCATGGGTTCCGAAGATGACGAGCCTGTGCTACGAGAGAAAGATCCGCGTTACATCTGTCAGGGTGACTGAACCTTCCTTAGATGACGTTTTCCTTAGTTTCACGGGCAAGAATCTGGAGACGGGACGGAATGCTTGAAGTCTTCCGCCTCGCGTGGTTTGACTTGAAAAATGAACTTAAACCACCCGTGTGGGTTGGAATGCAGTGGTTTACCAGCATAGTGCAACTTCTCATTTATGCGGCTGTGATCAATCAGGTAATGGCCACAGGCATAGTATCTCCAAATGATTACCAGCAATTCTACGCGGTGGGCTTCGTTATCATAATGACTTTTGACATAGGATCACATGCTGGAAGACAGTTTGTGGAACACGCACATGAAGGCCGGCTTCCATATCTTCTCAGCCTCCCGATTTCACGTGCAAAACTGTTTCTATCCATTGCCCTGCAAGGTGCGGTCGAACTGGCGCTGATGCTTACGGTTCCCTTTACGATAACGTTGCTTCTGATCGGAAATCTCACCGCACTTTCGATATTAACTGCCATCATCATGCTTTTCTGCTTAGGCTTCGGAGTAGCAGGCCTTATGCTGGGATTATCCTTCATCGCGTTCAAATCAAGCGACATGTACACCGCCTTCGTGACTGGCCTCAGCGCCTTAATAGTTCGGTTCAGCACGATCATGTATCCACTAACGTACCTAACAAAGACTTCATCGGGCTACGCGTCACTCGCCAAACTCAACCCGCTAGCGTACGGGGCGGACATCGTTCGCCTATTTCTCGGATTCAACCCAGCCTTGTTGCTAAACCCCAGCATCGCAGTAGCCGTAGTAATCGCCGTTGCAGTAGGCACACTGGGCATTAGCTCATTTCTTCTACAACGTCTCGTCGAAGGGGTGAAAAGCGCCTGACAGAACTCAAGAGCATCCTGCGACTGGCTCGCAGTGACTTCTCATACTTTTTCAGAACCAAATGGCTAATGGCAATCCTACTGAGCCTGAACGTTTCAGACATGCTCGTCGTAGCCTTGGTCTACAGCCACGGCATGATAAATACCGGTGTCATCGCAAACTACTTCCAATTCTTCGTCCCCAGCGTAGTGATAATGGGACTCTTCGCAGCCGCCCTGGATACTGGGAGACGCATATGGCTGGCAATCCGCGAAGGCGTAGTCCAATACTACCTTTCCTTGCCCATTAGCCTCGAAGGAATCGTCCTAGCCTACATGCTTGCAGGCGGACTAGCAGCTCTCGTTTACTCAAGCGCCTTGCTACTGGTAATGATCCCCGTCCAAGCTGTAGGACTGATAGCCATTCCTATGCAGGCCATAAGCAACACGCTTATTCTGTTTCCGTTCCTCTTTGTCTTAGCTATGGGACTGGCCGGAATCGCAGCCACTCTTGCCGCCGTTGCATCAACGCATGGAGAGTATTACTTCGCTTATCAATCAGTAGTGCAATTGCTCTTGCTGACTTTTAGCACACTCTATTATCCCATAAGTACCCTCAAGACGTTCTTTCCATCCTTCGTAACTAGCATCGTTAGCGCGAATCCCCTCAGCCTCGCGGTCGGGGCGATTCGAAATTACACATTCGCGGGAAAACCATTGCAGCCACTCTATCTGCTCGACATACTGGTTGCAAGTGTGCCGTTCGCATTAATCGGTGCAGCAGCATACTTGTCTGCGCTTCGCCAATTTCGAGTCAAAGGAAAACTTTAGTCCACACGGAACGAAACCTATTTCTCTCGGATGGTTTCCTCCTTTACGGAAGAAAACTGGAGCATCAACATGCCATACTGTCCAGAGTGCGGCGGCGAAATGCAATACCTGATATCGACCAAGCATTATGTCTGCAAGAGCTGTGGATTATCCGTGACCCAACAGGAACTTGACGAACTCAGAGACAAAAACAGGCCCGAAGTTGACTCAGGCGAAACTGAACAAGAAAAGCGAAAGAAAGAATACTTGAAATGGTGGCTTAGCAAGAAGAAATAGAAGACACCACAGCTTTTGAGGACGCAGAGTCAGCAAACAGCATAAATGAATGACCCAACACTTTTCAACAATTAGAACAGGAGAACACACAATGGGCAGACAAATTGAAATTATCTGTATAGGCAACGAGCTTTTAATCGGTAAGACCCTGAACACAAACGCCACTTGGATGGCTAAGCGTGCCACCTCGCTCGGAATTGAAGTGAGAAGAGTAACCGTCGTCGAGGACAACGTCAAAGAGATTGCGAAGATCACGGACGAAGCTCTCAGGCGGAACCCAAGCTTCATAGTGACGACAGGCGGTCTCGGCCCAACCTTCGATGACAAAACCCTAGAAGGACTCTCCAAAGCCCTCCGAAGCAGACTACGAGTTAACGAAAAAGCCCTAGCAATGATAAAAAGAAAATACGAGGCCTACTCAAAACAAGCGAAAATCACAAAGATAGAGTTAACGCCTCCCAGAATCAAAATGGCAAAACTCCCAGAAAATTCTGAACCACTGCCTAACCCAGTCGGCACCGCTCCGGGCGTATTAGTGAAGGTCGGAGGGACAACTCTGGTGGCATTACCAGGCGTTCCACCCGAAATGATGGCAATCTTCGAAGAATCAATCGTGCCACTGCTTAGGAAAAAAGCGGGAAACGTGACATTCTTTGAAACAAGCATTTATGCAGACTCAATCATGGAGTCAACTCTTGCCCCGTTAATTGACCAAGTGATACATGATAACCCTTTGGTCTACATAAAATCTCACCCCAAAGGCGAAGAGGACGAACCACACATAGAACTGCACTTCTCCACGACATCGAAGGAACCCAGAACAGCTAAGAACCACCTAGAAAATGCCATAATTCAACTTTCAGGACTCATCGAGAAAAACGCTGGAACAGTCAGAACCAAGCGCGTGCGCCAGGATTGATCATAAATGTTCGTAGTTTTCATCATAGGAACTGCCGGGGCGGGAAAATCCCTGTTTACGGGTGCTTTCAGTGAATGGCTTAAGATTTCAAAACAGGACGTTTCAATAGTGAACCTCGACCCTGGAGCATTGACGCTTCCTTACTCGCCAGACGTTGATGTTCGCAACTATGTCAATGTCGACAATCTAATGGAAAAGCATCAATTAGGGCCCAACGGAGCCCTTGTCGTAGCAGCCGATTTGATTGCTGATGAAACCGACAGATTGTCCAGTGAAATCGAGGAGCTGAAGTCAGACATCGTTCTGGTCGACACGTCAGGGCAGATGGAACTGTTTGCCTTCAGAGCAAGCGGACCGTACATCGCCAGCGAGCTTACGAAAGAGCCCAAGGCCATAGTCTACTTGTTCGACTCGGTCTTCTCGGTCAACCCGCTTAACTACGTTTCGAACTTCTTTCTTTCCGCGGCAGTCAACAGCCGTTTTTTGCTGCCTCAGCTGCATCTGATATCAAAATGCGATCTGCTTCCGACGAACCAAGTCAAAGAAATAATGAAATGGTCAACTGATCAGAAAGCCTTGGAAAACTCAATTGAGCAGAAGCTTGAAGGAACGAAACGCCTGTTGAGCATAAACATGATGCATGCAATCTACAAGCTCGGCTTGAGATTTCCACTCGTTCCGACCTCAGCGAGAACAAGCGAGGGAATGGTCAACGTCAACACTGTCTTGGAACGCATCCTTGCTCAGGGCGACAAATACACATACTAACAAGCTGTTGAGCCCAAAGCGCGCGTGCCGAATTGTTCGATAGGGATTCTAACGCGGGGGTTGGTAGTTCATTATTGTTGTGGGCCGAGTTTGGGGGTCAACTGCTCGATGGCGCTCTTGAGTTTGTTCCATTCGTCAAGGTTTCTTATGTTGAACTTGTGTTTTCGCTTCCAAGTATCATCTCTTTTCTGCCACAAGTAGAGGCCTATCTGGCGTTTTCCGGCAGATTCGAAGACTACTATGGCTTCCCACCATTTTGAACTCTTGAAGACCGTAACATAATCAATTGTCTTGTAGAAGTCGGATATCGGCAGTTTCTCAGGCAGTTTTTCTTCGATTTTTTCGGTCATTTTTTCTACACTCCAAAACGGAGGTTTGAAGTGTTATCATTTAAGCGTTTAAGGTTGGAAGACTCCTTCCGACAGAATGCCAATGCTGGATCCGTCTTTGTTAAATGCTTTCACTGACGGTTTTGCCACAAGCAAATCAAGATGGTTTCGCGATGGATTCAATCCTCCCGGGAAGTCTGAGTTGTTGCCGAAGGCCACGTGAATCGTGCCGAAGATCTTCTCCAACTCTAGAAATTCCTCGCTGAGTCTAGCCTTTGGGTTTATGCCTATGGCGAACTCGCCGATTGTGCTCGAGTGATCATCCGTGGTCAGCGAGTCTCTAACTCTGTTTAGAACTTGTACATCTTTTGATATTGAGTCCTGAACTTTTCCATCTTGAACAATCAGACACACAGGTGTCTTCAGCAGACCGATTCCCCCTGCAGCCAAATCACATACCAGTTGACCCTGTGCTGAATCTTCGACGGGGGCAATAGTAATCTCGCCTGTAGGAATATTCAACCATTTCATAGTTTTTCTGTCAATCGCGGCATCAGTGAAGAAAGATCTTCCTTTAACGCTCAATGAAAAGCTCGTTCCAGAAGCATTCTTTATTTCGATTCTCACAGCCCTACTCAGCTTCTTCATAAGCTCTCTCGCAAAGTGTTGCATTTGTTTATGTTCATCTTCAGTCAGGGCAAGAGCTCCTTCCGTGAGCATTTCCAACGTTATGCCTGGAGCGTGGCCCAGCCGAGCCTTATGTCCCTCTGTCTCAAGCTTGATAAGTTCTATTCGAAATGGAGCTTCTTCTCGAATGCCACGCATCAGATTAACGTAAACAGTCGCCTTCTGTTTCAAAATATCAAAGACGTTCTTAGGGATCTCTTTTCGAAAAACTCTGGGCTCGGTCCTAAGCGTGGTCAACCGCGTTTTTAGACCAAGATTTGCGGATCCACTGACAAAAGCCTTGCCAACATCCATCTTTTCGTCGTCACAAAAAATAACTATGCTCTCGCCTGATTTTGCATCTAGGACGTACTTTAAGGCGTTCTGTGCCGCCTCATTAGCCCTCATATTTTGCACTAGTTTGGGCTACTACGCTATACTAAATGATAAACGTTGCAGTCCTTGACCTGACTTCCTCTTCGTGACTTCTGACTGTCAGCACTGAATCAGCGACGCAGAGGCATAGCCTCATGTCCTCATTTTGTGTCGGGGTTTTTGCACAGATACCTGGCACATAGGACACAAAGCGCGCACCCTACAGATATAGAGTCTAAGGATCGCCGATGTTTAAATGCCAGTTTTGGAGATAATGACATTTGGGATGATGAATTTACGTCAAGCGAGATTGAGGCTAGAATCAGGAAAACCAAGGCAGCTTTGAAGGAGTTCGGCTACGACCCCTTTGATGTCACAACCGAGGAATTTTATGATTACATGACTGGGCCTATCTTCTCCGATGATCCTACTACGCTACGTGACGTTCTCGGGAATGAGTACATAATGATACATGAACTAGTAGAGATCTGTGAGCTCAAGAAGATTGGGAGAAAAATAGACAAAAATGTGATTATGGAAACGCCGAAAATCCCATATTACACTGCTCATCTGAATGCGATGGAAACCGAACTCAAATACGCCCTCTACAAGGGCGACACTCTCTGGGCCAAAATTAGACTGAGACAACACAAAGAAAGCGTGTTAGACGATGATCCAAACCTTCCAGAGGAACTGCGACCGATGGCACAAGAACTATATGAGAAATACCGAAAGCTCGCCAAACAAGCGTCAGAACAACCGATGACTTCGTAAAGCGCGCGCGTGGGCTCATAATTGAGAAGTCTGTAACGAAAGCAGAGCTGGAAGTGATGGTCCAGTAATAGGCAACTCAAACAGGTAACCCTAATAGGTCGAAAGTTTCACTCGAGTTTTGGAGGTTAGACCCTATTTGGACGTAATGATGAAACATTTCATAAAGAACATGAGCAAAGAGGATAAACAAACAATGCTGAAAGAGTTCATGGCAAGCATGAGCAAAGAAGAAAAAGTCGAAATGATCAAATTAATGATGCCAATTATGACGAAGGATATGAAGCTTCAAATAATGGCTGAGATCATGGGCGATTTTAGTGAAGTTGACTTAACGAAAATGATGATGGAAATGCCGCCGGAGATGCGAGAAAAATGCAGTGCGATGATGACTGGTTGCCTGAGAATCTTGAAAGAAATGTAGAGTTTTCAACGAGCATGGTTTAGAATTCGCGTTCATCAACAGTAGTGTTATCGATGACCTTGATCCATCTGGTGGACATGATCTGGTCAAAGTCTTGGCTTTTGGGGTCCAGGTCGGTTGCAACGAGATGCCAATGGTCGTTTATGGTTGCAAATGTTGTGTCCATAATGACGAATTTTGGAGTGTATTCAAAGACTTCTCTGCCGATTTTCGAAAGCGTGTCCAAGGCGTGTTCAAGCATGTTTTGAGGTATCGTGTGTTCATGCAGTTTGTACACTATCATTATTCTTTCCTTGTGTCCTTTCACCGTTTTCGTCCTTAGAACGATGAAGGATTTATCTTCATAGTACCTCTTTTCTTTCTGCAAATCTAACTTGCAAAGGGGACATCCTGAAGCCTTCAACCGTGTTCACCACGAGTTTTGTCTTTTTATTCATACCTACTGGATTCTAATAAGATCTTGTTCGCGTCCAGGCGCACGATCATGCTTTGAACCATTTGAAAATGAGATATTTTACATTCTCTTTCTCAGAGTCTGGCACGGCGATAATGAACCTTTTTCTGACAGTTGTTGCAAGCCTTCCAGCTTTTACGATATCCATCGCCGTCATAGTTGACTTGGCCTTCTTCACTGAAACCATGTATGGAGCATGTTCAACCCCTGGTCCTTGTTTGTACACTGCAAAATCGCATCCGAACTTTATTCCAGGCGTTACTACGAGTCCCTTGTCACGCAAATCGTGGTAGACGGAATACTTGTCATCGAATTCTTCATACAGTTGTTTGGCCATCTGTCTTAGCTTTGTGAGACTAACCCTTTCTTTTTCAGATCCTTCGTAGACTTTGATTGTCCCTTTCTCAGCCAGATACAAGCCTTCCATCAGGTCCAAAATCAATGGAACATGGAACTCTGGCACCTTAGGCTTAGCGATTCCGAGGGGTTTTCCGTAGTATCCTTTTCTGTAAAGTTCTGAACCGCTCTGGAAATCCCACACTACCAGGAAATCTTCGATGAATTCGACAGGAATCTTCTCAGGCATCAGTTTTCTTCGTCCTTCACATGATGAAAGACAGTATTCGAACGGCATCGGCAGCGTCTTCAGCCTTATCCGCTGAGTCTTCAAGCAGTTGAAGAACATCCCGGAGCAGTATAAGCGCTGGAAAATCAAGCTTGCTGCCTAGTAGTTTTATCTCAAGTTGACGATAGATCTCGTCGACAACCCTTTCGGCAACCTCGACATCCTTGGCCTTTTCCATAGTCTTAGCTGACCCGTAGCTCAGAACCATCATAGTCTCCCTTAGTTTAATCACAGTGTCCAGAACGGCTTCTGACAGTCTCAGCAAATCTTTTTTTATGTCTCCCGGAACGCTCCAATTGTGATCCATTAACTCGACTAGGCGAAACGCTATGCCCTCGGAAAAATCAGCTATCTCGCTTGTCAGGTTCGTAAATCTGAGGAAGTCTTCCCTGCTGATTAGTATGGCTCCAATCTCTGCTAATTCCTGCGAGACTAATCTGCGAGCTTTGTCAACTTCGTCTTCGCCGCTTCTGATCTCGTTGAAGAGCCTTCTTGCATTTTCCTTGTCATTTTTGATGAAACAATCTACTATTTGAGGAACTTTTCTCGTCGAATCCAGAACCTTCCGTAGATGATCTTGGCAGACGTTAAGAGCTCTCCTCTTGACGCGTTCTTCAGTCTCTGCTGGAAGCACCAATTTTTTTCCCGCCACAAAAACGGGCTACTTTTCCCGCTTTATGATGTGCTGGAGCATTAAAAAAGTTAACTAACGCCTAGGTTTCAATCGCCCTACCCAAGTCTTCAAAATCCACTTTTCCCCTGAAATACTTTCGAAACAGTTCGGGCAAATCTTCAATTTTGCTTCTCACCTGCCTCCAGGAATCGCGGTCGCGAATAGTGACTGTGTCATCCTTAAACGTGTCATAATCTACCGTCACGCCAAGCGGTATCCCAATCTCATCAGCGCGCGCGTACCGCCTTCCGATTGAGCCCGCCTCATCATATTCAACCGTGAAACCTTCTTCAATTAGCGACTCCTGCAGCTTGAGGGCCATTTCAGGCAGGCCGTCTTTGCTCACAAGTGGGTAAACACCGAGCTGAACGGGAGCAATATCTCGGGGAAAGCTTAACACTATTCTGTCATCTTTGAAGCTATACGCATATTCGAGAGCAACGTAGAGAAGCCTATCCAAGCCAAAGCTTGGCTCAACCACGTGGGGAATAAAGTGCCTTCCTCGTTCCACAATCTTCTCATGAGAAATGTAAATATGGTCAGGCAGAATTTTGTATTCTCCTGTAAGAAAATAGCCTTTCTTCTTGAAGGAGTCTTCGACTTCTTTCGGATCAGCTTTGGAGATCAACTCGCCTACTTTAGCGGCTTCGGCTTTAAAGATTGGACCAAGTTTCGCCATCACTGGTTTTGTTACACTTTGTTCTTTTTCAACAGGTTTCTCGTATTCCTTGAAGACAAGCATCTCTACACAACTGGATTTACCATGGCAACCTAAATCAAAGTCAGATCTCCAAGCGTGTCCTGAAACCTCTAACCATCCCCAACGGTCAACCAGCACTTCTTGATCGAACGTTTGAATAGAGTAATGAGCTCTTTCCCAAGGTAGCTTCTCAATAAACCGTTGCCTCGCAGCAGGCACGCCGATATCCGTCAGAAGATTCTTGGCCAACGCCATGAACGCTGCTTGCCATTCTGTTTTAATGTATCCCTTGTTCAAGGCTTCTTTGACAGTGACTTCGGTGATCTTCTCCTGCTCCTTTAACCTGTCCTCCGCCAAGAGCAGCCTTAATGTGTCGTCTTCGACATCTTTTAACAGGTTGCAATCAGGCATTTCAGGGTCAAAGAAGAATTCCAAATCTGCTATCGTGTACTCTCTCAGCCTGATTAGACCTTGTCTGGGAGAGATTTCGTTTCTCAAAGCGTGACCTATCTGCAAAGCACCAAAGGGAAGCTTCTCTCTAGCAGCTTCATAAAGGCGTTTGAATTCTACGAAGATCCCCTGTGCAGCCTCTGGTCTTGCATACCCGACCGCGTCTGAGTATGGACCGATCGTCGTTTTGAACATAGTTAAGAATTGTTTTGGTTCGCCTAGCCTGCCGCCGCAGTCCGGACAGTGGATATTGGCTTTTTCAATAGCAGCTTTGAGCTCGTCGAGACTTAACTTCTCAGCCTCAGCCTCACTGACATTAGCAAATTCTCGAAGAAGATGATCCGCACGGAATCTGTTCATGCATTTCAGGCATTCGACCATAGGTTCTTTGAAGTGTTGAACATGCCCCGATGCTTCAAAAACCTTGGCAGGCGCGATTATCGGCGATTCTACTTCCAAAATCCCAAGCTTGTTTACGAATGCATCGCGAAGCTTTTTTTCAATGTTCTGTTTCAACCTCGATCCTAGCGAGCCATAGGTTGCAAAACCGCTCACACCACCGTATATCTCGTATGATTGCCAGAAGAACCCTCTGCGTCGGGCCAGCTCGTTGATTACCGTATACTTGTCAGTGGTTTTAGCTTCACCTGGCAATATTGTCAAGCCTCAATCGAAGTGAATAGTCAAAGAGGTTAGGACTTGCCTAATAATAAATCTTCAAACTGCAAAAAAGGAAGCCGAGTCCAGATCTCCCGACAGGTGTAGAACCCAGCTTAAGCTTGAGCTTCGTTTTGGGATAACAGTATAGGCCTATTCACAAATATCGTTTGCTATCAGTTCACCAAAAGAGAGACTGGCAAAATTGAAGGTTCACGGACTCTAGTTCCCCAGCGATGAGTCGCAAAGTCTCTGCTTCGTTGTAATAGTTTCCAAACCATGCAAGGCGTAGCGTTTTATATGCCAATAGCAAATAAGAGAAAGCCAACAAGGTGCCAAGCTTGTCGAAAATTAGGATCGCTCTAGTAGGTGTAGGAAACTGTGCGTCGGCCTTCGTTCAGGGTCTGCAATATTATGGCAGTTACAAGAAGAATGAAGAATGCCGAGGACTGCGCCACCTGATTTTGGGGGGGTTTCACCCCAGAGACATTGAAATAGTCGGAGCGTTTGATGTTGACGCCAGAAAAGTTGGGAAAGATTTGGCTGAAGCCATTTTCGCCCCTCCTAACAACGCTCCCAAGGTGACCGAGGTTCGGTCCACGAAGGTTCTTGTCAGCAAGGGGCCTTTGTTAGACGGTTTGGGACAATATTCGAGAAGCATGGTGGAAGTGAGCAAGCAGCCAGATGATGATGTCTCGAAGATACTGAAGAAAAATGGGGTGGAAATCTTGGTAAACCTGCTTCCCAGTGGAGCTGTGAAGGCATCTGAGTGGTATGCCGAACAAGCGCTAACTGCGGGCTGCGCTTTCGTGAACGTTGCGCCACACTTCATCGCGAGCGACTCAAAGTGGGCCAAGCGGTTTGAAAAAGCGAAGTTGCCGCTGGCAGGCGACGATTTGATTGATCAAGTTGGCGCAACTACGTTGCACAAAACGTTGCTTCAACTGCTTTCGCTGAATGGGGTTCACATAACAGAGACTTATCAGCTTGACGTAGGAGGAGGGACGGAGTCTCTTGACACTCTTGAAAGAACAAAAGAAATTAAGAGAACTGTCAAGACAGAATCCGTTGAATCGGCGTTGCCTTACAAAGCTGAGGTAGTAGCAGGTTCGACTGACTACGTGGATTTCCTGCAGAACAAGCGCGACAGTTATTTCTGGATTGAGGGATCGTATTTCTGCAACGTGCC
>DASPTR010000138.1:0-2874 GCA_035623315.1 Candidatus Acidiferrum sp.
GCACGTTTCTCTTCCCGCGGGTGAAATCAGGTGTAACTTGGTCTTTTCTCCTCGTCCTATTGGAAGTTTCTCCAGGAAGGGGAGAAGCCTTTGTGCAAATGGCATGATGAGCCCTCCGCAGGGTTTTTCTCGCGGGTGCAAATGATCGAAAATAACTGGATAGATTCCTTCTTTGGCAAGGCAGTATGCACAATAAGAACCCGCTGGCCCTCCTCCAACGATAGCGACATCGATCATAATGCTCATCAAATCGTGTTTTGAAGGGTTTTTATCGAATGTCTTCGTCGCAAAGCTGATCTTTCAGTATCATGCGGTAAGTTTCTAAGTATTCATTCCCCTTCTTTGTTATCATGTACACTTTCCTTTTTCTCAAGCCTTGTTGCTGTTCCTGGCTTGCAACGAAACCGTCTCGTTCTAGGATATTTAGTAAAGGGTACAATGCTCCATGTCTGAGTTTCACTCCAAATTTAGTTTCAACTTCCTTTTTTATTTTGTATCCCCACAGTGGTTGCAGTTGGATAAGTCGTAATATGTGAACGGGTAGCAGGCTTCTGATCATGTGTTGTACAATTTCTTTTTTGACAGTTTCGGTCAACAGTTTCACTCTTTAATGTATACTGTTTGTGGTTTTTTCTATTTAAGTTATGCAAATGCCGTGGTGTTGCGCTGTATTTTGTTATGTTTCTTTATGCTTTCGTTAAGCATGAACATTTATATGGGCGTTTATGCTATATAGAGACTCAAGATATGTCCGAAAAAGGACATATTGTATCCGTGTAGAACACAGATACAGAGGGAAAATAAAGATGATGAATAACACAAGAGAAGTTCAAGCCAAACTCATGAAAGGGTTACTTGACCTCATCGTTCTACAGTTCCTAAACGGAACCCCAATGCATGGTTACCAAATAATCACCAAGATACGAAGAACCTTCGGAGTCTACTTTGGACCAAGCACAATTTACCCACTGCTTGGGACCCTGGAGAAAAAAGGTTACGTGAAAAGCGAATGGAACATGAACAGCGAAAGACCCAGAAAGGTCTACATGCTAACCAATGAGGGCCAGAACCTGCTAAACTTCACCGAAGATTCACTAAACTTCATATGCAAGAAACTTAATGCCCCAGGACTTGCAAAAGATGGAATGGCAGAATTAGCGCAGCCCCATACCACAATGCGTCCTCTACTTAAGAAGATGGAACCAGCAAGGCCAATGATTTAGATCTAAACCCTTTCATTCTTCCCAATTTGCAGATTCGATTACGGAACGGAAGGAGACGGTTTTTCTCGCTTTTGGCCGGACAGCCACAGACGGTAAAGTATTGCATCGCACCGTGCAATAATCCATCAGAAGCAAACAGATCTCGTAGGATACGTAGTTAATCTTATTTCTTTGATTAGGCATTCTGTCTGGTTCAAAACATATGGTGTAGGAATGGCACCTGTAATTCAGATTCAAAACCTCACAAAGAAATATGGAGATTTTGTAGCAGTCGACCATCTAGATTTGGATATTCAGGAAGGCGAGATTCTAGGGATACTGGGGCCTAACGGCGCAGGCAAGACGACCACGATTCTCATGCTCGCAACGGTCATCAAACCCACTGAAGGTACGGCTCTCGTTGGTGGATATGACATACGGAAGCAGCCCGAGAAAGTCCGAAGCGTTCTTGGCGTTGCCTTTCAAGAACCTAAGATGTTGTGGGTTAGCACTCCGTGGGATGTGGTCAACTGGCATGCTAAGGTGTGCGGGTTGTCAACGTCAGAGCGAAAGTTACGAGTCAAAGAAGTGTTGGATGCCGTCCAAATGTGGGACGCCAGAAACAAGAATGTTCATGCACTTTCAGGAGGAATGCGCAAGAGGGTTGAGATGGCCAAAGTTCTGGTTCAAAGACCCAAGGTTGCGATCGTCGATGAGCCAACAGCCCAAATCGACATAGTTGGGAAACATAAAATATGGAACATGCTTCTTGAGCTTCGTGAAGAGGGAAGCACCATAATCCTAGCAACAAATGAGCTCTACGAGGCAGACAGGCTCTCGGACCGCGTTGGAATACTGCACAGAGGAAAACTTTTGGTCTGTGGCACACCTAAGAAGCTGAAAGACAGCATCGTAGGCGGAGACATAGTTGACGTAGATCTCGGACAAGATGCCTCAGCGGAGATTATCGCGGATCTCAAGAGCCTCAAAGAAGTCGTTGAAATCATGCAAGTCAAGCCCAGTAGCCTCAGACTCTACTTGAACAGGGTGGAAGAGGTTGTTCCACAAATAATGGGCTTGCTCTCGAGGAAGAACGTGACTATTACTTCAATACGCATGAGTGAGCCAAGCCTCGACGATGTCTTTGCACATTATACGGGTCTTACGATTGAGGAAGCTCAGAAGGATGAAGGGGAATCATAGACGAACAAGACTTTCTTCGTGATCGAAAGAGATGTTCGGCTCTTCTTTCAGTACAAGTTTTTAATCATAATGCGTGCCATTTGGTTTGTTTCGCAGGTACTCCTGTTCGGGGCAATCGCCGCTAGAATGGTGAATGTCCCAGATTACTTCCGATATTACGTGGGGGGACTGTCTATTATGACCCTCTATTCGACCGCCATATTCATTGGCTTCGACATTTATGAAGAAGCCGAACACGGTGTTTTCGAATATCTTCTAAGCTTGCCCATCCCCAGAAGGCAACTTGTCATAGGCAGGTCAATAGGTGGAGGACTCAGGGCTTTCATATATGTTGGCCCCCTAGTAGCGGTGTCGCTGCTTGTAATTGGCGCCATCAACCCGCTGAACTTCGTGATCGCCCTCTTTGCACTCTTCCTTTTCTCATTTGGGATTTCAGGGATGTCAATCTCAATAGCAGTGTTGATAAAGT
>DASPTR010000139.1:0-7177 GCA_035623315.1 Candidatus Acidiferrum sp.
TTCACCATGGCCGTCTGCTTGAAATAGTCAAGAATCTTGGGCATTGCACGCAAATAGTCTCCTTCTAGGCTGAACTCTACTAGTGTGCCTCTCCACTGATCCTTGTTTATGAGTACTTTCCTGTCCAAGATTATCGGGCGGTTCTTCTGGATGTCAATCATTAGCTTGTACGAATAGCTCTTTGCAATGCCCGTGCTAGAGGTTATTGTAGCTGGCTGATGTGTCGTTATCTGACCATAGAGTATCGCCATTTTTCCGCCCAAGCCGAAAGTTCCCCTCTGCTGTTTCAGCTTATACTTCGAGCCGAAAAGCACCTGTCCAAAAGCCGAAGGTAT
The DNA here is from genome assembly GCA_035623315.1 of Candidatus Acidiferrum sp. Classification (GTDB taxonomy): domain Archaea; phylum Thermoproteota; class Bathyarchaeia; order Bathyarchaeales; family Bathycorpusculaceae; genus DASPTR01. The sequence goes on from DASPTR010000139.1 coordinate 336, forward strand.
GTGCCTAGGCTGAATTCCGATGCCGTTGTCTTCAACTCTGAGCTTGTAAATCTGAGTTTCTGGAGTGGCCTCCCCTTCATACGAGAGCCTCACATAAATTTCGGGAGGTATCTTCAGCGTTTCAGCAGCATCCAAGGAATTCTCCACAAGCTCCCTTATGGCCGCAAAGACAGCCCTCGACGGATTCGTAAAACCGGCAATGTCACGATTTCGGTAGAAAAAATCAGCCGCGCTTATCTCTTCAAACGTCGTCTGAGCCAGCTAAGCCTCCCCCAGCATAATTCAACAATGATCGATCTTACGATATGCTCTACCTATTCTTTAATCTAGCGACAAATCTCAATCCAGAAAATCATGATCTCGCGCATTTCGTCAGCTTCCCCCAAAACTCAAACCTCGGACAAAATAGGCAATCCAAATACCGTCATTTATTTCCTTCCCGCCTAATCGTGCGCACGTAGTAGTACTCTCCTATTTGTTTCTGAAGCTTGTCAAGCTTTGAGTTTTCCTTATTAACCCTAGGCCTCTTCGTTGCCGGGTCTCTTCTGAAGGTAACTTGCATCTCTTTCAGGAACATGTTCATTCCCTTCCTCAATGTTGTAGGCGGATGAGCCTGCCCTTTTGTTCCCGGTTCGCCCGTGAAGACCATTAGATGATCAGCTATGAAGTCCTGAGTCACGACGTCGTGTTCTACGACGAAGGCCATGACATGATGATTCTCAACGATTCTCCTGATGGTTCGCGCCATGTTTAAGCGTTCTTCAACGTCTAAATACGCGCTCGGCTCGTCTAGCAGAAAGAGTTCTGCCTTCTGGGACAAGCACGCAGCGATGGCGACTTTCTGTAATTCTCCGCCGCTGAGTTCTGTCACGTTCCTGTCCAAGAGTTGATCTATCTTTAACGGTTGAAGAATTTCTGTCCGGTACCAGCTTGAAGAAAAATCGTCTTTTGCAACGTTCAGAAGTAGCATTTGAACTGTGCCCTCGTATTCGGCTGAAATGTACTGTGGCTTGTAGCCAACTTTAAGCCAGTCGAATTTTTCGCCTTTGTCTGTTTTTTCAAGCCCAGCCAGAATTTTCACAAATGTGGTCTTGCCAATACCGTTTGCACCGAGAATCCCAACGATCTCTCCTCTTTTGATGGCTCCCGCCGCGACGACTAGCTTGAAGCCGTCGAACGTCTTTTCCATCTGTTCCCACTGCAGCTGCGTTTCGCCGCTGCTGACACTTGTCGCCGGCGGCTTCTCATGAAAGACGATGGCTTCTTTCCTGAACCTGACGTTCTCATCGGGAATGTAGCCTTGCAAGTAAATGTTTATGCCCGTTCTGACTCCGTGAACGTTTGATACAATGCCGTAAACGCCTGGTTCCCCGTAGAATAAGCAGATGTTGTCGGATAAGTAGTCTATTACCGCTAGGTCATGCTCGGCAACGATGACAATTTTTTGATCGTCCTTAAGGCTCCTTATGGCCCTCGCGGTTTGAAGCCTCTGCTTCACATCCAAGTAGCTCGAGGGCTCATCCAAAAGATAAACGTCAGCTTCTCTACATATTGCTGCTGCTATAGCGACACGTTGCAGTTCGCCTCCGCTTAGGACTTCCAGCGGTCGTGTCCAAAGCTGATTGAGTTCAAGCCTCTGTGCGACATCTTCGAGTTTTCCTGTTTCATCCACTTTTTCAAGAAGATTCCCGACTGTTCCAGAAACGACCTTCGGAATCTTATCCACGTACTGCGGCTTGTGCGATACCTTGAGTTGACCTTCAGCCATTTTTCTAAAATACTCTTGTAGTGTTGAACCTCTGAAATGTTGGAGTATTTGATCCCAGTCAGGAGGTTCTCTGAAGTTTCCGAGGTTCAACCTGAAGTCGCCAGAGAGGATTTTCAGCACAGTGGTCTTTCCTATGCCGTTCTGCCCCAGCAGGCCTAGAACCATGCCAGGTGACGGTGTTGGAAGCCTAAAAAGTTTGAAGGCGTTTTCCCCGAAGCGGTGACTTACGTCTTTTTCCAATTCGTCTGGAAGGTTGACTATCGAAATAGCCTTGAAAGGACACTTCTTCACGCATATGCCACATCCTGTGCAGAGGGACTCCACGATAACAGGTCGATCATCGTCGAATCTTATTGTCTCTATATGACTGCGAACAATCGGACAGAATTTGTAGCACAGCCTGTTGCAGTGTTTCGGCTTGCACTTATCAATATCCAGAACAGCAACCCTTGTCATGACAGACCCATTTCAGAAATGGTCACATCAGGATAGTTATAAACGTGAACCAAGAAAACATGAAAAGGGTCCAAAAAACCTACAAAGAAAAGACGTAAGAAATGCATCAAATGTAGATAGTTACATCTCTTCGTCTTCCCAATCTTCCTCTTCCCAGTCGTCTTCTTCCCACTCTTCTTCTTCGTCTCTCACTTTGCACACCTCCTCACTTTTGTTGCATACACAAACCACCTAACCTCGGTTTAAATATTCCAGTTCGTCAATTGTCGAGATCAAACGCCGAGACTATGTCCTAAAATGGTCCTTCAAGGGTTTAATTTCACAATTCTAGCCGCCAAAGACGTAGCAGCCTCATTCATTCCTGGTCTCATGTAGGCCCAGCAAAGGTTGGGAGAATTATGCGCCGCTCCTATGCCCCCATGAGGGTCAACGCATATTATTCCCATTGAGTTGTGGGCCATCCGCATCCTTTTATTAACGAGTTTTATGGTCTGCTCAGCAGCCACTTCCGCGGTCTTCCCCTCTGCGATGTAGTTACACGTTGTCTTGGCCAACACGAGCTTTATTGCTATTTCACCGATGCCCGTGGCCGAGCAAGCTCCGCTCTCGTTGTCCGCGTATGTTCCACAGCCGATTAGAGGTGAGTCGCCAATTCTCCCGGGAAGCTTCATGGGAAAACCTCCGGTCGACGTTGCGGCGGCTACGTTTCCCTTGCTGTCAAGAGCCACTGCGCCAACCGTTTCAAGATCAAACAGTTCAGGATGAGTCTTGACGAGGCTGGCCAGCTTCGGCAATTCGAATTTTCCGTTGAACAGCAGCTCCTTTTGTTGATCATAGTACCTCAGCCTCAGCGGTGTCACAGGGTCTCTTCTCTCGACGCTATGAAGTTTAGCAAGCTTCTCTGCTCCTTCGCCTACGATAAAGACGTGATCTGTGTCATTCATCACTATTCTGGCTAAGCGAATAGGGTTCTTGATGTCACGCAGCAGTCCCACTGCTCCAGCCTGCAACGTTCCTCCGTCCATGATGGAGGCCTCCATCTCCACTGTCCTCTCAATCGTCAGGCTTGAGCCATAACCGGCATTAAACGATTCATCATCTTCCATAACCACGATAGCTTCCATAACGCTGTCCAAGGCGCTTCCGGCATTCTTCAGCACATCGAATCCCTTCTCTGCAGCTCTTCCAACACCCTTCAAGCCTCCAGGCTGACGTTCACGTTGCCAAGTTCCAGCCCCACCGTGAACAACGATAACTGGTTTTCCCGTCTTCAAGCACCCTGCTTCCTACACTAACTGGGAAGATGCCAACAGTTCAACATGAATTTAAGCATGATGCTGTAGGCCCTTATCAAAATAGATAAATTTGCCTTTGGGAACGTAAGAAGTGGGATGATGTGAGGCGACGGCTAAGAGCTGCAAGCTGTGACAAAGCCACTAACCTGCACTGACCCAAAAAATATTCTCAGAACACCAACCTCAAATGTAAAATGTGTGATAGCTGGAGAGGGAAGAAAGAGGGACAAAGATGCCTAAAGACTTCAACTTGTTGGCGACTACTTCACGAGGGCTTGAACGCGCCGCATGCTCTGAATTGAAGTACCTGCTCGAACAGGCAGGGGACACGACAGCAGACGTTCGAAAGAGCGGCGTTCGCGGTCTAATCGTTGCGAAAACGGCACTCGACCCTTTTGAGGCCGTGAGAATCCTCCGCGAAATACTCGTTGACCGTCCCTACGAGTTCCGTTACACATTCAGGATAATTCCTGTCGAAGCGACTGTCACGACTGACTTGATCGCGATTGCCGACAAGGCAAAGGAGCTCAGCTCAAAGATCGGAGAGAACGAGACATTTCGTGTAACCGTCGAAAAACGTTTCACTAGTCTCCACGCAGATGAGATCGTAGAAGCCGTCGCCGCGAAAATCAAGAGGAAGGTCAACTTGGCCCAGCCAGACAAGATAATTCTAGTAGAAGTGGTAGGCGCATCAACAGGCGTATCCACGATAAGACCTGAAGACGTAATATCTGTCTTGAAGGAGAAAATGCTCTGACCTAACGATAGGTTGTCAGCAGCGCCATCCGCTCGATGATTAGATCTAACATGGCCTTTTTCATCCCGCACCTGTTGGTGACGGCACCGAGTTCTGTGTCAGATATATCAAAGATCCACCGAATCCTTGCAACCTTCGCATCATTCAGCTCCAGAACTGCTTCATCCATTTCAGCATTGAACTGTCTCACAATTCTTGAAAGCGACCCTTCCAGATCCTCAACCCTCTCGCCGAACATAACAATAGCTATTTCCTTCGAGCCAGACTTAACACCTAGGATTTCAGTGGCACTACGAATCTGCCTCTTAGCGGAAGCGTAGAGCATCGTTTCCATGGCTATGCTTCTCGACACATTCGTCTTGTTATTGAAGGCAATCAGCGCGTTTAAAGAGGCAAAATACAGATGTTCCCACGTGCCTATGCCTTCAGCGTCGAAAATTTGGATCCCCACGTTTGACGATTTTTCCCCATTGACAATCATCAATAATTCTTCAGGAACGCCAACTCTGTTGACCCTCAAACCCGTTATCAACACATACTTCTGAAATTCTTCCAAAAACCTCAACAATTCTCTTCCTCAGCGATTTCCTTCAGAAACCTCTCAACTAGCTTTACTGGAATCCCATCTTCCACGAGTCTTGCCTTTTCCTTCTCAAATGAAGCTCCTTTTTCCACGTGTTTTCTCAAGATCTCACTGATGGTTTCCTTTATCTCCCAAGGAAACACTATCCAAAAGCTTGATTCCTTCTCGTAGTAATCAGGCCTAGCCACACTCCACGGCTTGGAATAGACCGCGGCGGTCTTGACCTCCGCAGCCCCCTGTTCAACGACGTGATCTTTGATTAGCTTCAGCGTTTTTCCAGTGTCCGCAACTTCATCGACCACGAGCACCATCTTTCCCGCAACGGAGATAGAAACGGGTTGAGTCACCATGGGCTCGCATTTGGCTTCTCCAATTGCCATGTAGAATTCAGCCCTGACACTTGCAACGCTCGTGATACTCAACAAATCTGACAAGACTCTTGCAGGAACCCAACCACCCCTTGCGACACCCACAATCACATCTGGCTTAAACCCGGTTTTCTGAATCTTGCCACTTAGACCTAAAATCACAGTGTAAACCCTATTCCAAGTAGGCACTTCAAACTTAAGTTCAGAGCCCAAAGTCTCTCTCACGTAGAAAATCCCCTAATTGCTTTATAAGTCTACGAGAACTCGCCATTTCAAGTCTTTTCCGAATTCATTAGGACGGCATCGAACTTGTTCCGCATCCTGACCCTAAGTCAGAACCACCAGCGCGAGTCGTAAAAGGAAACTGCACAGAAAAAGAGTAAAGTAACCAAGGCCAATACTTGTTTGCGATTGGAGCTTGCTGAGAACAGAAACGGAGATCGGAAGTGAAAAGTTGAAGAAGAAATCAGAGTTTATCTTGTCAAAAGATAGTCTTCAGTATCGTGTAATAACTTGCAGGGTGAGTTGATTCATGGAAATCGTTGAATGTGTGCCGAATTTCAGCACATCAGACCCGAAAATCGTCGAGTCCATACTTAGAGAAATCAGAAAGACCAAGAATGCCTTCTTGCTGGACGTTACTTTCGACAGTTACTACAACAGACTCGTCGTTTCATTCGTGGGAAACAAGAGATCAGTTCTAGAAGCTGCTTTGGACGCTGCAGCCAAGGCGATGGAATTGATCGACATGCGGAAGCATAAAGGTCAGCACCCACGCATAGGTGCGGTTGACGTTGTGCCCTTCATTCCTGTAAAAGACGTATCTATGGAAGAGTGCGTTGATCTTGCAAGGAGATTCGGAAAAACACTAGCAGAGAGGTGCAGCGTGCCAGTCTACTTATACGGGGCGGCCTCATCGAAACCTGAACGGGGAGATCTAGACTGGATTCGCGAGGGCGATTATGAGAAACTGGCAGTGAATATCCTGAGACCTGAACGCAAACCTGACTACGGCCCGGCCAAGTTCAACGCCAAATCAGGCGCGACGGCTACTGGGACAAGGAAAGTCATGGTTGGTTTAAACGTCAACTTGGGAACGGCTGACTTGAAGATCGCCAAGAAAATTGCGAAGGCCTTGCATGCCAAAAAGGGAGGGTTCTCGAACGTTAAAGCCATGGCTGCATTCATTCCAGAACAGAACATCACGCAAATTGGCATGAGCATAAATGACTTTGAAAAAACACCACTGTACCGCGTGTTTGAGACGCTCAAGATAGAATGCTCACGCTATAACGTTCCAATCATAAGTTCAGAATTCTGCGGGATGGCCCCGCAGAAAGCGTTAATCGATATAGGAGGATACTACCTAAAGATTGATAACCTGACCCAAGACAAAGTCTTAGAAACAGCCATCCAAAATGCTGTTGAAAGAGGGGGAAAGCCTAAGTGAATATCTCGGTTAAATGGTTAGGACATTCTAGCTTCGAAATAAAAGCAGAAGGAAAAATCATCTACGTGGATCCTTACGAAGGTAAATACTCTGAAAAGGCAGACCTAATACTTGTGACACATTCACATTTTGACCACTGCGACCTATCCAAGATCAAAGAGGCCC
>DASPTR010000140.1:0-4445 GCA_035623315.1 Candidatus Acidiferrum sp.
GGAAGCGACATTATTCTTGGATGATGAGATGCATGATCTTGCAGATTCCTCGTATGGCGAACGAGATGTCGAAGTTCTCACGCTGATTAGCGAAGAAGACCTGACACTATTTACGTTCGACGGGTTGAAGAGAAGAATGGGTTTACATCCTGAGACCCTGTCTCGCATTCTTGGTAGGCTAGAACAAGAAGGTATTGTGGACAGAGATTCCACGGGTTATAAGGTCACGGCAAAGATCAATAAATTCATGAAGCTGCATTCACACTGTAGCGATGAATCGCGTGCGCCGTTGCTTCAAACATTCCTGCCCTCTTACATTTCTGTTCCACAACTTGTCTCACAACTGAAAGGAAAATGGTTCGGCCTGCTTCGTTGGTTAGGCCTCTCAGAAAACGGTGAAGACATCACGCTTAAATGGATCACCGAAAACGGCAGCATTCAAGTTGAAGCAAGCATATCAGAAACAACACTGTCGATAGAGGCAAAGTTCCTTCAAGACAAAGACATGAACATGGCCCTGAAAGCCTCCTACCAACTGATGGCCTACATAGGCAGACTCTGTTCACGTTCCGGGCTGATCAAAAGCGTCAACTTCACTCACCATTACGGCAGCAACTTGAACCTGCAATTTTTGTCAGCGTAGCAGTGACCGACTTTCCTCTTTCCTCAGTCAACAAATACGACGCTGTCATGTTTGTTTTGAGGTGAAAAGAATGAGTCAAACAATCAATCCTCTACAGGTATTAAAGTCGCTTTCTGAAGCTACCACTGAACTAGTTCAAAAACTCGTCCCGTCCGTCGTAAGCATCAACTCTGCGATGACAAGAGGCACAGGGATCGTCTTTAGATCCGACGGGTACATAGTAACATGCAACCACGTTCTCGGAAGAGCTGCCACTGTCAAAATAGGCTTAGGAGAAAAAACGTTTGAGGCAAAAACAGTTGGCTTTGACCCCTATTCCGACATAGCAGTGCTTAAGGCTGAACAGAAAGACCTGAAGGCAATAGAACTTGGGGATTCTGAAAAGCTGAACACGGGTCAATTCGTTCTCGCGCTCGCTAACCCAATGAACAGACAACTTAGCGCAACGTCAGGCATAATCACAAGCGTAGGCAACACGCTCAGGGGATGGAGGGGAACAGCCATGGAAAACGTAATAGCAACCGACGCTAGACTCAACCCAGGTTTCTCAGGTGGGCCACTAGTGGACGTTTCTGGCAAGATGATAGGTATGAACACGGCCTACGTTTGGTCTCGCGGCATAGCCATTCCAGTCAACAAAGTAAGAGACACGGTCGAAAGACTGATGACCGCAGGAAAGATCAAGAGGGCATACTTGGGCATAATATCAAACACAGTTTCAATTCCGCAGGAAATCGCAACTCAGGCACACATAGATCAAGACACGGGAGTCATGATTTTCTCAGTAGAATCAGGCACGCCCGCAAAGAAAGCTGGTCTGACAATGGGAGACGTAATAGTACGGTTCAACGAAAAACCCGTGACAAGCTTCTACGACCTTCCAAGACTACTAGCCGACGATGTCATCGGAAGAAAAACCAAACTCTTAATCCTTCGCGGAGAAAAACTAGTAGAGACCACAATCATTCCGACCACGGCCGAAGACGAAAATGACGAGTAACGAATCCTAAACGGTTCTTGGAAATGAACCCGAACAAGCGGAAGCTTCCATAACCCAAGTTTTTTTCTCCTTGATATTCGAATAGAAACACCAAATCAACTTTTAAGCCAAGCATGCTCCCGCAATGGCGCAGGGGAAGATGCAGGAAACCCTCCGGCGAAGTACGATTGTTATTGGGACGATAAACGCCAGCAGGAACAGGTTCTAGTCGATTTGATGACTTCTGATTAGGCGAGAAGTACAGCTATTATGCCGCTTAGAAAGACACCGTCAAACGTTCCTGCTCCACCTATACTTGCAACGGGTGCGCCGAGCTCAGGAATTGAACCAAGGTTTGACAGATCTGCACCTATAAGCGTGCCCAACACGCCCGAGACGTATGCTATTACTTTTGGAGCCCCTGAAGGAAGAACATAAGCCAATACGGCAGCAATTATGGGAGAAACCAAGATAGGCGTAGTGATGCCCACTCCTCTCACCGGTCTGGCAACGGCGTGAGTTACCAACGCAACGACCGTGATGCCAATTAAGGCATATATTATAGTTGACGGCACTCTCCATAATAAATAAAATGAAACCAAAGATGGGATCACTGCTCCCCCCAAGTTGACGGCCACCATCGTCGTTGCTTCACCATATTTGACCTCTGGAACCCGATAGACCACCCCAAAAAAGTTCACGTATTGCTCTTCTGTAATCGGCCTCACACTTTTGACTTTCCCAACTGGAATGTTAACATAGCTTCCCAAAAAGGTACCAGCCAAAATCAAAACGACAACTGTTGGACTAAACCCGACATCTCCGAAGGCTGTGCCGACGACTCCTAAGAAAATCAGGCCTATCACCACAACAAGAATCAGCACCAAAACTGCAAGCATCAGAGAATTGTGAGGAAAGTAAGTCGTCCTTCTACTCATATCTCTCCTGCCTCATCGCTCTAATCAATCCACGACATCCTCTCATTTCCCGAGTATCGCCACAAGCTCGCATTGAGATATTGAATCTTCACATTTATCAGAATTTGCATCGGACCATTCGTTCCTTACAATCTTCCCCAGAAATTACCGAGTAGTCCTAGTCACGCAACGCGACCTCACAAATGCAAACACGTAAAGAGATATTAGTCCAAATAGAATCCAATCTTCAGGGCTCCGGTAGTATAGTCCGGTCAAACCTCAAAAAGGACCATGTATTACGGCCTCTCGACACGTCAAAGTGATGGAAAGCCGTGGACCCGGGTCCGAATCCCGGCCGGAGCACCACACTTCTATTTCAGGTAAATAGTATATTTTCTAAATAGTGCAAACTCGATCCCCTTGAACTGGAAAGACGTATCAGAAGTTCTCAGTTTGTGACTGGTTGGGCTCCTTGAGGGCTAAGAGAAGCGCGCGTGATATTCCGCTGTCACAATGTTAGAATTCAAGTAGAGAGCCACATGTCCACTAGCAGATCAACAATATTAGGTTAAACAGGTCAAATAGGTAAAAGGGGGCATAACGAATGCACGTGAAAAAGATTACCGCCAGCGATTTGGACAAGACTTATTGTTGCATCAAAGAAATGCCTCCAGGCGCAACTTGGGCAAATGGACTACCTGAATCGAGGACGTGGCTCCGGAAGAACCTCGGAAAATACGTAGAGGGCTATCACTTGCTCGATGATGACGAAGTCGTCGGCCACATATACTATGCAAGATCAGAGAAGGCATTGATTCCATATGAAATAGAGCCAGGAGTGGCCTGCATATACTGCAGTGAGATGCTGCGCGATTACGCGCACAAGGGCCATGGCAGAATGATGTTTGACTACATGAAAAATGACCTCAAAAAAAGAGGATTTAAAGGAATAATGGTTCCAGCAACCGAAATCAAGGAATTCATGCATTACAAACAGTTCGAAAAACAAGGATTCAAAACAATAATGGAACACGCCCTATTCAAGATCATGTATTTTCCTCTCACAAAACAAACCATCAAAGTCAAACCCATAAGCTTGAACTACAAACCCTCAAAAGACAAAGTCGAAGTCACACTGTTCAGCAACTTCTTCTGCCCCGTCGGATCACACATGTATCACCTAGTGAAGGAAACTGCCCAGAGCTTTGGAGACAAAATCAAAATAGTAGAGATCGAAGCGACGTTAGAAACTATCAAAAAATACGGAACCTCAGACCCGCTGATCAACGGCAAAATCAAAATCTTCGGCCCGACTTCAGAAGCAGACGTAAAGAAGGCAATACAAGAAGAGATAGACGAATTTGCACGATAGATGATTACGCGTCACGTCCCATCTTGCCTGGAAAACTTTAATTCTTTCAGACTTTTTGTCATAGGAAAACGTTGGGAAAAACGTTGGCCACATTAGCTCAGTTGAAGCTGGCGATGGGAACGAGCATATTCGTAGTGGCCTTCATTTTTGCCATGTTCTTGGCGGTGATATTGGTTCTCGTGCAAGTATTCATCGTTCAGCTAGATTTGCTCACTAACATAATTCTCATAGTTTCCCTTCCGACACTGTTCATCTTGTTTCAGTACCTCATAGGGCCAGCCATAGTCAAAATGTCCACGCATCTGCAATACTTGAAGCCTGGCGATAATCCGTGGCTCGAATCCACCGTGAAGGAGCTAGCAGAGAAGAGCGCGATACCGATGCCGAAGCTAGCAGTAGTTCCTGACAATACTCCTAACGCGTTCGTTTTTGGAAGAACCGCCTCGACGGCAACGCTGGCTGTCCACCAAGGACTGCTCAGGAACCTTAATGAAGATGAAATCATGGGCGTTATCGGACACGAGTTAGGACACA
>DASPTR010000141.1:0-7662 GCA_035623315.1 Candidatus Acidiferrum sp.
TATGGATCTTTTGACGTCAAACATTGTTTAAACAAAAGCCTTAAACTACGCTATCAACAATGGCTCTAACGCCAAGAAAAAGGGGCTGTCGGCTAGCTTGGTCTAGGCTTGGAGACTTGGGCTCTCTAGACCCCGGTTCAAATCCGGGCAGCCCCATTTTGGATCTCTATTATCAGGGATGTGTAAACAATCAATTGTGATTCTGAAAAAACACCAAGAACCATGCAATGGTGTTTAAAGGTGTTTTCCAGGTCTTTGGAATGAACCTTGTCTTCTTGAGGCTGATTCTCATCGAAGGACAATAGACTTTTTATCTAATGATTATTCTTGCTATTGGGTCTCAAGTTTCTCCAGTACACTGTCGAAAAGTTGCGCGATTTGAATGCCATTTGGAAGACCAAAAAGTAAGCTCTTGAGACTGATGGAATAATAATGCGCTGTAAAAGACGGAAGCTTTTTGACTATTTCTAGCCATATGCGAAAATTCTCAACATCTATTTCGGCTTCTGCCTCAAGTTCCTCCCTGGCTAGCACGTCGGCTCTCTCGTAGGCGTCTCTCCGTGCTTGGATCGTCTCGGCAATATTTCTTTGGCTATATTCCTCAAAAAAATTGAAACTCTTTAGCTTTTTTTTGGGAGGAGCGTCTGCTTCAACCTCGACTTGAAAACCCTCAGTTTCTGATTCCATGAAGAAAGGTTTTCCACGATGGATATCTTGCTTGTGAAGACCAAATTCATATTTGGACTAATTCTTTCTTGCAGGAATTTGCAAACAGAAAAGTCCATCATGTTTGAGCGATGCCGATTTTATTCTCTCAATTTCTTCCTGACAAGCGGGAACTCATCGCGTTCCCTCAACACCGAAAAGCCATTTTTGAGGTAGAATTCCAGAGGGCCTGCAGGGCTATTTTCTGAGTGTTTTCGAGCGAATGTCTCCAAGAAGTCAAATCCTCTGTTCAGCAAGTCTGATTCCACCGTATCAAGCATGTATTTTCCGATGCCCAAGCCTCGAAGTTCTCTTTTCGGAATGTAGAGACATGAAAGGAACACAGCATCATCGCTAGGCGGACCTGACTTATATTCTTGGATTCTTGGGAAAAATTTTGGCAAAGCATATTGCGTGTATCCTACTGGGTTATCATCCTTGTAGAAGATTAGTCCGCAGTTTCCGAATTTTTCCATCGTGTTCTTCAACCATTCAGATTTCATCCGTTCGGCTTCAGATTGTGAAACTTTCTGGTCAAAATTCTTGGCAGATTCCCAATACACGCAGTATCTACAGCTGAAGGGAAAAAGGCGAAAAGTTGGCGACTTTGCTAAATTCGTTTCAGTGAGACTTTCATGCTTAAGAATCATCGTTTGTTCTTCCAGGGAACCGTTGTATCGATGGTGTATTTCATGTTTTTATGCTTTTCCAGTATATTTAGCTTCATGTATTCATAACAGACCAATTTGCACGGTTGGTCGACCGTCTTTACTGTTGATTCATTTTCGTGATTCATAAATCATATTAGCCGTGAAATAAAAAGAGACCATTGAGGGTATAAGTTGACTGAAACAATTTCTGATGAAAAAATGGTCATATCAACTGAAACGATACCTTCCATAGAAAGATTAGCCGAGAGAAAGACCATTGTCTACGAAACTCGCATCGATCCAACGGTAATAAAAGTGGCTGCAGAGAAGCTCAAGGATCAGATATTTACGAGGTTTGGCTTCTTGAGGTCCAAACCAGAGGAGGTTGAGCTCATTTCTATCGACAAATATTATGAACCATACATGTTGATCAGCGGAAAATACGCGATCGACTACTACCGGAAATGCATCTACAAGATTCAAATCGATAAGGAAGTGATCGAAACCATTCTTCTAAACCAGAGATTTGAGCCAAGCCAGTCGACCGATCCATCGACAAAGGACCATAATACGATTAACCTTGAAGGAGAGGAACGATTAAAGAACGAGGCCAAAGCATCTTTGGTCCTGGACAGAAACGGACAGGAAGTGTCGCTCGAAAAACTCTCATCGGCCCCTTCAGAAAGGAACCCTAAAAAAATACTTGCGGCATTTGGCATAGAAGAGATCGCTCCTGACGCAGACCTGAACATAATCAGATCGAGAATAGTTCAACGCCCAAGCGACATAAGCAGACTCGTGAGTGAACTCTTTGAGGTTGACGAACGTGCGATCATTTACACTCCTAGGTTCAGAGTCACCTACAGAAACATGAAAACGGAAGAGCAGAGAATTGTAGAGTTCGATGGCGTCACGGCCGCGAGGATCCAGCAAGGCAAACGCTTGGATAGCTCAATCCCTCCCCCTCCGCCTCCTCCGTCCTAAGAACACGATGCAAGCTTCTTGTGAATCTCTTGCGAGAGGTTGCGCAGGATAAGGTCCTGTCCTTTTTATGGTTTGTATTGGGCTCTAGAGCCCGGACTAAACCGTTCCTGTCTCTTGTCTTAGGTTTCCAATTGCCCTGGTCCGAAGAATTCCATGCGATGATGTTCCCGCTTTGATCAAATTATAGTTTAATCCACTTTTGGGTTGGTTTCATTCGAAGCCAGAATTGACCAAAAGTATATGTGAAGTAAATTCTGAGATAAGGTACGGCAAGAGGTCTTTATGCATCTTGAAGAAATGAAGAAACAGATTGAAACTCTTGTTCTGGAGAAAGGTTTCTACAACAAGCCTGAGGACATTGCGAAGAAGCTGCTCTTTGCGTTCATCGAGCTTGGGGAGGCAAGCGATGCTTGGAAAAAAGGCCTAGGAGAGGAGAAGATAGCTGAGGAGTTGATTGATGTGATATTCTACGTTTTGGATGCAAGTCGCCTTGCGTGTTCATCCGTCAACATGGATGAAATGTTCAGGGAGAAACTGCAGAAGAACAAAGAGAGAGAATATCAATACGGTGAAGGACATCGTGTGCGCTAGGACTATGCTAGGCGTCTAGGCATGAAAGTGCTATTCGTATGTTCTGGCAACGCCTACCATAGTCCTCTTGCAGAAGCTATTCTCAAGAAATTGAGACCTGACTTGGTTTTGGACTCTGCTGGGACAAGCGTTGAAAGTATGATCTCAGGGGAAGCAAAAAGATATTTGACTAGGCTGGACGCGGTGCAATACCTCAAGAAAGCTCCGGAGAGCTTGGATTCTAAGAGGCTAATAGATTACGACCTCATAATCGCAATGGAACGGTTCCATGAAAACGTAGTTCTAGAGAAATGCCCCGAATGCCGAGAAAAGATCGTCGTATGGAGTATTGAAAACCTTGGGCTCAAACCTTTTGAATACATAGAGGAAATAGACAAACAGATTGAAGAAAAAGTTACGGCTCTGGCAAAAGTCTTGTAGCCCTTCATCGCAGCTAGAAGGAAACACAAGAGGCTTCCATTTTCGCAGCCTTGAATTAGAAATGAAAGCAGCAAAGATATTATAATTCTGCAGATGGATGCAACAAACCGTCGGTCTAAAGCTTCTTGGTCATCACGTGCGCATCTTCGCCATCTGCATAATATCCATGCATCGTTCGACTGACCTCGAAGCCGAGCTTCTTGTATAGTCGTATTGCATCGTCATTGGTGACCCGAACCTCCAAGTAACTCTGCTTTGCATTGTAAAGTTTCATCGCTTCCATGGCTTTGGAGACCAAAGCTTCTCCGATTCCTTTGCGACGATGCTCAGACGAAATCGCGATCGAAACAACGTGACCCTTTTTGATCAGACCACCTAAACCCAAACCAGACAACCCAACTTCAACTCGACACATAATGTAGCCTACCACTTCGCCGTCTTGTTCAGCCACGATAAAGGTTTCAGGAAACCTTCGATACAGGTCGAGGAAGAAGAAATCCGTGTAGTTCTCTGGTAAGCAAGTGCGGTTTATCTGCATAACGCCCTGTAAGTCATTCATGTTGAACTTGCGAATGCTGTATGTTTCTTGCACGTCGCGGTCTCCGATTGCTCTGATGCATGAAATCAATGATATTTAAACACTTTTCTGTTCCTGAACGACTTCATGAACATTTGCGTTTTCAGTCTCACTAACTTGGGGCAACGTGTAATTCCCAAGCGGCATGACCCAAATCTTAGCGTTCCGTCCGGCAACGTTGAAGGCTTCGTTTAACGCGTCGTTCACCGCCCTTGCAGTTTTCAACTTGAAAATGCTCGATGCATAATAATCGGGCATGGACGAAACCATGATGATCATATGATTCTGCAGCGCTCTTAACAAGTAGTAAGCCTTGTGACCTCCGAGAACGAAATTCTTTTTGATCTCCCGTTCGATGGTTTTGAGGTCGCTGTACTTGACCATCCAGTCGTGGAAAGCTTGATTGCCATGGCCCTCTGGGCACTCTGCCACTAGCACTATAACTCCGCCTCTCTTGACAACCTCCAAGGCGTTATCGACGCCCTTGTAGGCCTGATAGAGGTTTAGATCCGCGGGATTTCCGCCTGAACTGACGACGACTATGTCTGCTTTCCTGTTTACTGTAACTCGGTACATTTCATCAACGAGTTTGACCCCTTCCAGGAAAGTCTGGTCCAAATCTCCGGCAAAGGCCTTCACGATTTCGCCCTTGCTGTTAGTTACAACGTTAACCGTAAAGTCTACTCTTGCCATCTTTGCGGCTTCAATCATATCCTCATTTACCGGATTTCCTTCTAGCACTCCGACTTTTGCATTTACATCCAGGGCCATGGCATGGTTATGCCTTATAGTGTCTTCGCCGGCGATTGCTGGCAGGACACTTTTTCGTCCGCCTCCGTAACCAGCGAAATAATGAAGACATACGTCACCTGTCAAGATTCTTACGTCGGCTTCGACGAAGATCCGATTTAAGGATACCTTTGTTCCGTGTTTCTGAGTGGTGCCGATGTGAACAAGATCTTGGCTGTTGCAATCATGACTAATTGTTTTTACTCGCCCAAGCACATCTTCGCCGAGGATCTGGGCAGCTTCTTCGCGTTTTACAGCTCTGTGTGTTCCGCAGCCAAAGATAATCGTGAAGTTCTCATCCTTGGCACCTGCAGCGGTCAATTCGTCGAGCAAAGGTGGAATAATGAGGTGGCTCGGGCTCGGCCTCGTTGCATCATCAATCACTATGGCCACTCTACTTTCGGGCTTGACGATCTCCCCCAGTCTTCTTGACCCAATTGGTTCTCTAATGGCTCTCGCAACTTCTGCTTTGCCATCGGGCACAGAGGCTCTGTCTTTCGGATCGATCGATCCCAATAGATTTCGCGTTGGGACTCTCACGCAGATTTCGGTTTTTCCATAAGGAAGCCAAACGTCAACCATGAAGGGTCACTCAGATATTGACACACGTAGGCTGAAACTTTTAAGCCTTATTAAGTTGAAGGCTTGAAGCCATCGCAAGTTCTTTAAAATCCCACTGATATACTTGTGGGACGTGAGGAGTTGAAAATGTCGATTCAGAGGACACCTTCGAAAAACGAGGTTTTCTTCGTATGGCTTAACCGTTACGCGGGAATAACGATCAAGACACCATCTAAGACGTTGGTCATCGACCCTGTCGACGTTAAGGCACGGAACCTCCAAAAAGTCGATGCAATTCTTATCACGCATGAGCATTATGACCATTTGGATCCTGCTTTGGTTTCAGAAATATTTAAGCTGACACATTGCAACGTCGTGGCCGACCCTACTTCCAACAGAAAGCTTAGAAACACTATTCCATCAGAGAAACTTCAGGAGGTTCAACCTGGTTCTGAAGTCAAAATCGGCGACGTTCTCGTAAGAGCCGAGCGAAGCAATCATCCTCCAGCTGCAACGCCGGTGTCTTTCATCATTACTAGCGATGACGGAGTGAAACTCTTTCATACATCAGACAGTCTACCATTTCCGCAGATGGCCGCGATCGGCGAGAAAGAGAAATTTGACTTAGTATTCTGCACGGTTGGAATCGCTCCGAATGCTTCACCCGAAACGGGCGTCGATATCGTAAGGTTAACAAAACCCAAGGTAGCGGTGCCGTATCATACAGGTTCAAACGCGGATCAGATGAGATTCGCTGAGCTTCTAAAAAAGGAATTGCCAAAAGTCACATGCACAATTCCAGAAATAGGAAAAATCTACCAAGTTTCCAAGAGGAAGTGAAGCCTCGACCATGTATGAGGGTACGAACGAATCTGTCAAAATCGAACTCTGCAAGATTCTGAACAAGATAGGAGCCGTGCAGTTTGGAGCCTTCAAACTTACAAGCGGGAAAATGAGCCCTTACTACGTGGATTTGCGCATAGTTCCAAGCTTTCCGGACGCTTTTCGTAAGATCAGTAACTTTCAGGTGCAATTCGTGAGGAAGGAAATAGGTGACAAGAATTTTGAAAGAATCGTCGGGATTCCTGTTGCAGGCATACCTTTTGCGGCACTGGCTGCATATGACTTTGGAAAACCCTTCCTTTACACAAGGAAAGGTATAAGGCTCCATGGAAGACAGAGAAAAATAGAAGGAGTGCTTGCGCCTGGAGACCATGTTCTGCTCATTGATGATTTGATAACCACGGGCTTGTCTCTGGAAAAAGCGGCAAGAGTCATCACATCTGAAGGAGGAATAGTGGCTGACGCCACCGTGCTTATAGACAGACAGGAAGGCGGAAGAAAAAGGCTTGAAAAACGAGGAATCAAACTGCATGCGCTACTTAACATCAGCGAGATAGCCACTACTCTTGCCGAACTTGGAACAATCGATGAGGACCAGAAGAAGACCATTCTGAAACAAGTCAAGGAAAAATAGGAAGAACGCGTTTAAAACGTGAAGCAGGTTTACTCATAGAAAATGAGGTTCTGCTCTTCCAATATCCCATGAAGCTTGTAAACCGCGTCATAAACATCTTGTTCCTTCTTAGCTCCCGTGCAGACAAGCTTCCCACTTGCAAATAGGAGTATAACTACTTTCGGCTCATCCATCCTGTAAATCAAGCCTGGAAACTGTTCCGGCTCGTACATCGTTCTTCCAAGGCTGTAAGCAGCTTTCTCTAGATCTATCATTCCGCCTAGGCTTGCTGAAGCAACGATGTTCTGTATCTTCAGTTCAGGTTTGCTGATGATTATTATCCCGCCTCTTTTCAGCTCTTTGACAACTTTCATCACGGCACTGCGTGCCTCTTTCTCAGATTTCGCGCCAGTGCATACCATTTTTCCCGAGTTGAAAATTAGGGTGGCAGTCTTTGGTTTCTTGAGCCTAAATACCAAACCTGGAAACTGTTCTGGCCGATACTCGACTCCTGGATAGCCTTTTACGACAGCATTCAAGTCAACCTTCTGATTCAAAGTAGCTGAGGCGACAACATTTTCCACTTTTATGATGGCTTTGCTCTTGGGCATAAGACGTCACTTCTTACAGTCTAGTCAATGCTTAAATACCCTTTATAAAGCCTTAGGTAGTTACTTTTGCGTTTAGTGAGTGTTTTAGTCTTCGTTTTCCAAAAAATCCTGCTGCAATCATCAAGCTGATCTGACAATGCGCTGAGATTTATCTAAGAAGGAGGTTCCGCAAATGATAAGAACTCTAGAGAAGATGAACTCCATAGAGAGATGGGTGGTTTGGCGAAAAGAGAGATTGTTTGGGACTTATCGGAAATGTTTCCGAGTATGACAGATCCTTCAGTCGAGAAAGCAATTGATGATCTCACGAAGATGGCA
>DASPTR010000142.1:0-7042 GCA_035623315.1 Candidatus Acidiferrum sp.
TTTACAGATTTTTGTGACTTCTCTCGTCCAATCGCGTATGGAGTCCAAGTCTCGCAAGTCATAAACTCCCGGTTTCGACTCCTTGTAGCCGGCTGCTTCAAGCTTCGGCTTGATCGAAGACAGCGTTTTCCT
Organism: Candidatus Acidiferrum sp.; assembly: GCA_035623315.1. Taxonomy (GTDB): domain Archaea; phylum Thermoproteota; class Bathyarchaeia; order Bathyarchaeales; family Bathycorpusculaceae; genus DASPTR01. Next base: position 133 of record DASPTR010000142.1, read on the forward strand.
GAAGAGCCAAGACATCTTGTTGAAGTCGTAACATCCTCCGAAGAACCCCAGAGCAATAGGCTTAACCTCATATTCCACGGCCTTCGCCTCGAGATACTTCTGCTTAGCATCGGCGATATTCTGATTCTTCTGCTCACCTTCCGATAGTGGATTCGCGCTTCCGCAGCTCACGAAAAGAGCCAGTTTCTTCTTGGACAAATCACTCCTGAATTTTTTAAGAAAGTCTTCAGGCTCTTTAGTCCACTTGCCCATCTGGATGCCGCTGCCAACTATTACTAGGTCAAATTCACCTATGTTCTGAACCTTTTCTTTCTTGGCATCAACAATTTTGACTTCGAAGTCTTCTTGCCTCAGAGTGTCGGCGATAACCTCGGCTGAGTTTGCAGTTGCTCCGTACCGGGTTCCGTAAACAATTAAAGCCTTGGCCAACTGTTGTCACCATTCTTTTCATGTTGAATTGAGATATTTAACGTCGACTTAGTTCCTTTAATAGTTGTCTGGCTTCAACTGGAAGATCTGGCCTGTTCCTTCTGCTGATCAGTAGAAACAAAGAACCAATGACGATCAGCATCAACCCGAAAAATGCCGTGCTTTCTTTGGGCAAAAATCCAAGTTCGATCACGACCGTGAACGAGATCATGGCAAAACCCATCAGAATCATTATCGAGTTACTCAGCGAAGCTGTCGACTGAAGAGCAAACTCCTTCTTCCCAGTATCGGTTACCAGAAAATACTCTTGTTTCTCCTCGATCATACCTGCATTAGCCAAGTAATTCCAATCGTAGTGAAAATGACCATCCGACTTGTAACCCAACGCAGCGCTGATTCTGGACTTGACTCCAGGCTCAGCCTTGATCCTGCTTCCCGGCGCTGAATAGATAAAATAGAGCAGTTTAGTCCGGGGCGACTGAAGCTCAGTGCTTATGCCACGCGACTTCGCCAAACGCATCAACGTCCAATGCTAGTGAGCAAAGTCAGAGATAAACCAAACTCTTGGATGCATGCTTTCTTCATTTGTGACCATCTTCACTTATGAACTCTAACCCTTAGAGTCCGCGCTCCAAACGTTAGAGCTGTAATTCGGACTTTTTTCTAAATATTAGGGCTATATCCTGCACCTGTTACGTATGCTCCTAAAAAAGGAGGAAACAGGAATGAACGTAAACTTCGAATACGCAAAAACCTTGGCGGGCGAAGGCTCAATCCTACTGCTACTCAGCCTAGTTCCATACGCCGGATGGATCCTCGGGATTATCGGCATAGTCCTGCTCATGCGGGGCCTGAAAGAACTATCGTACTACTACGAGGACGAAAAAATCTACCAAGACTCATTGACAGGCGTCAAATATTACATAGTCGCCATAATCGCGGCAGCCGTGGCGATCGCAGCAATTACACTTGGCATCGGCTCAGCCACAGGCTTTACCTTCAAACCAAACTTTGCACCCACAGCGGCTCTCGGAATCGGCATTGCTGCCTTCATCGGTGGAATCGTCATCGCATTCATATTCTACATATTAGCCACAACACACCTACGAAAAACCTTCAACAACCTCGCACAAAAATCGGGAGAAGCGTCCTTCACAACTGCGGCAAGCCTCCTCTGGTGGGGGGCAATATTCACAATAATCATCGTCGGCTTGCTTCTGATATTCATCGGCTGGATATTCGCGACCATCGGCTTCTTCACGATGAAATCCAGACAATACCAACAATACACGCCACAAAACAACGCCACCACGCCGCCTTCAACCCAACCGACAGCGTAGAAACATAGAGAAAATGAAAAAGGAGAAAACAGAAATGAAACCAACAAAATGTGCACTGCAAAAACTCCAGAAGGGAGAGGAGCTTGACGACATCGGAAATTGAAGCAGAACAGGGTTCCGAATGGAAGAAATTCATGAGAAAACACTGGCAAGTCTTCGCCATATTCGCGGTAGCAATCATACTGGCCGCCGCAGGTGCAGTCTACGTTGCCTGGTGGTTCACAGGATACGCGCAAAACGGACTAGTGCCCTCGACACTGGGTTTGTGGTCAATGGCAAACCTGATCTTCTTCATCCTGAACCTGATATTCTGGGAACTAGTATTCATAGGAATCCCAGCAGTCATAGGCGCCGTAATCGGCTGGCAATGGTGGAGAAGGCTCCCACAAGAAGAGAAAGTGTCACACCTCTTCGGCAGAAGCTCACGATCAAGAAACGCAGGCAGTGGAGTATCAGCACTTCTCTTCATTGCTTTTGCAGTCAAAGTCTACATCGACGGAAACTGGAACCAAGCCATCTCAAACTACACTCTAAACTACGTCGTAGGCTCAATGATCATCATACTCGCCTGGATCGCAGTCATAATCGGAATCCCGCTAACTATAGGAGCTGTCTGGTGGATACATAGGGAAATGACCAAGAAGCTCTAATCCCTCTTTTCTTTTATCGCGTGCTAGTATGTGTTGGATGTTAGAAACCCATTGATTAACTTGGCCGCTTTTTGTGCTCCATCAACGGAGATCGGCTTCCAGTTTACGTCTTTGCCTATGCTAGTCCGTATCGTGTTGGCGAGAGATTCGGGCGTTGTCTCGAAATACCGCATCTTGATTCCTGCTCCTTGCCGTGCGAGACGTTCAGCAACGTAGAGCTGTTGGTCAAATTGGTTCTCTAGCGGGAAAAAGACAAAAGGACGGCGTAGAGCGGTCAATTCAGCAGTCGTCGTCCCACCTCCGACGACAACTGCCATGTCGCATGCAGCATAGTGCTCGTAAATGTCTGGCAAGAAATTGTGAAACTCAACGTCCTGTGGAAGTTCCGGTGGTTTCGTCCCGAACAGTTCCCCGCAGACACACACCATGTGAAGATCAGGCATATTCCTTTTCAGGATGGTGTAGGCTTTCCCGCACATCTCAAGCATTTCCTTGCCAGCAAAAGTGCCTCCCGTGGCACAAATGATCAGAGGCTGCTCTCCGTATCCCAGCTTCTTCCTGATTTTGGCTTTGTCCGTGTAATCTTCTGGATTGAAACGGATAATATATCCTAGGATTTGATAGTGCCGCCGAGCGACTTCGCGTCGGTTGGGCAGAAGGAAGCCGTACCTTTTGTTTGGGACGTCTTCTAATTCTCCGACGAAGAAGTGGGTCACACGTGAAGCGGGTATCCGTGGGACGTTTTTGGCTTGAAAACGGTTGCGTTGAAATACACCTATCTTTTCGAGGGGACTTTGCGTCATGGTCTCGTAACCGACGAAATCTTCGATCATGACCATCCTTGGTTTCAGTTGAATTTGACCTTTACACAAAGCTTGAAAGATCTCATAGGATTCGTCTCCGACCACGAGGTCAAAATCATATTTAGCGATCACCTGTCTAAACAGGTCGATGTTTTGATTCCTAATTTGTTGTCCCAGTTTCACGTATTTCATCAGGTTAAATTTGAAGTTGTCATATGCTGAAACGCCAGCCTGATTATAATCGGCACCCTCTTTGGATTCAGGAAGAAGTGTTTCTCCAGCTTCTTTGATTTGCTGGCTCGCAAGAGGATGAGCCATCCATGCTATCTTTATTTTCGGGTTTTGGCGGTGCAGTTCCTTTACGATGGCTAAATCTCTAGTAATATGACCTAAGCCGCCTTGCCAACTTAGAAAAAGGGTACTATTTCCCGTCATGTAAAAACACTTTAGTCAGACTGACTGGGATTTTATCGCATATATAGTCTTGCGTTAGATGATAGACTGGCGTGCCTGTGTCATCGTCTTTTCACATCAAATCCAATAGATGGGTTTAGATCAATTTTATTCATAAGTCTTGTTTGTTGGATGGAAGAAAGTGTTGCCGATACGTTTTTAGGTGAACAATGTCTCATTTTCGCTGGCGATTAAAATGTCATTCTTGAAGAAGGCTAAAGATAAGGCAGAAGAGGAAGCGAAAAAGGCAGCTAGCGTAGCAAAGAAAGCTGGCGAAAAAGGAGCTGAAGGCGCCAGAAAGGTCGGCGGAGCAGCGAAAGATGTCGGCGAGAAGGGAGTCGAAGAGACTAAGAAAGCTGCGAAGAAAGTAAAAGAAAAAGTGAAATGACAAATCAGTCTAACTCGTTCAAAAGTATCCTATTTTTCTTTCAACGCAAGCGCTTTTCATTCTGGCCGCGCTTTGCAGAAATTAGATACGTCGCGAGCTATCCTCGCTCATGCCAAAGAACACTGAAGCGAAAATATTGGTCACAAGAGACGGGCCCAACCTTATGAGCGGCGGTTTACCTATTGACAGATAAATTATCGGAATCGGCAAAGAGAACGAGCCAGAAGAGAGGATCCAAAGCAAAAAGTTGCCTGCTGGCGAACTGTGTGTCCTTTGCCGCTCCGGCGAATCACAGAACAAGCCCTTTTGCGATGGCTCACACATGGATGAAAGTCTCAGTGAAGGCGACGAATCTGTCAAATGAGAAAGGACAGAACGTGCTATCCAAGATAAGAAGTCTAAGGGGCTTACTTTTTCTCAGTGAATTCCCTAAGCTGTTTTTTGTTTAAGCCAACATGAGGCTCTGAGTTTAGGCGCTTGTGCACTTTCCCTTTTCTGAACATGATCACTGTCGGGTAGTATTCTATTGCGTATTCTTCGAAGACGTCAGGTTCCTCGTCCGCAATAAGGCTTAGGCACTCTTTCGGATTGCTTTTCGAGTACTCTTCAAAGATTGGCAAAAACTCTTGCGAATAAGGGCACCAGGTTGCGTAGAAGAGAACTGTTGCGGTATCCTTATCCTTTATGTTTTCGTGAAAGGCGCTGTTTTTCCTGGTTTTCATTTTGGGTTTTTCAGCTTCGCTCATAGCTCTTCCTCAGGCGGTCTGTTGAGTTACTTGCTTAGGCCAAGCTGCTTCATGAACCCGACGACGTCGTAGAATAGTCTTTCCTCTGTGATTTCGCCGTTTTTCCACGTGGCGACTGTGCAGAATTCAAGTTTCGCCGTCTTGTGGGTCGGCGGGATCATTTTTCCATCAGGACCTTTCATTGGTCCCTTCATGGTTACTGTCCAATCTGCTACGGTACATGTGTGGTCTTCGTCGCCAAATGCGATTTTGTAGGGGTTGTTAACTAGTTTGTTGTCGAAGGTTTTGAAGAACTCGGTGGCCTCGACATCGTGGCTGTGCCTTCCTACTGTGGGAAGAGGTTGAGCTGGCCAGTACACTTTGACGTCTTCTCTGTGGCGTTTCTTGAAAGTTTCCCAAAGGGGACTGTTCGGTCCAGCGTTCCAAGCGTCATCAAGTGTCTTCATCAACAGAAGGTTTTCCTTTACACCCATGTCTTTCACGTTGGCTTTACTTTTGCAAATTAAGATTAATAAACTTGCGATCAAAGCGGCAGAGTTGAAATGATTTAGGCTTCTTGGAGAATAAGTGCATGCGCCCTGGTGCTAGTACAACACTAGTGCTTTGACCTATATTGTTGAGAGGATTTATCGGGCTTTTCGATCTTAGGGTGAGTTGTTTGGCTCACAGTTGTGCAGCATGAAGGGCTGTCGAAGTAGTCTTTTGTAACCATGATCAGGTTTTGGTCTTGAGTCAACAAAGCGGCCCCATCCGTCCAGTCTGAAACCGTCACAAGCGTTTTCATGTCAGAAATCAACATTCCAAGCGAGTCGACCTCACAGTGGAGCAAGCGTATTTCACCAAGGTCTGAAGAATCTCCAACTTCGAAAACGTCTTGGGTCATGGCAATGTTTAGCTTGACTCCGCGCTTTTCCTTTGCCTCTAGCAATGTCTCTTTGAGTGCTTTGAAGACATCTGGATACGCGATGAAAATCGTTATCTCTTTTCGCGCTGTTTCTATCAGTGCTTTCATTCTATTGATAACGTTCTTTTGCCCCCTGACGATGTAGGCTATTTCAAGTTCTTCTGATCTCTCAGCGCTCTCGTACATCGGCGTAAGCATGTCCGTCAGGGAATCTGCTTCTTTCATTTTTTCATTCAGATTCGCGGTCAGCTGGCTCTTCAGGTTGGCGATAGCGTCCTTCGGAGGTGTCGGCATGTAAATGTTCGGATTACCCTTCTGAACTATCAGCATACCCTTCTTGGACAGCCCATCCATGGCATAGTAAATCTTTGAGTCTGGAATGCCCGTCTCTTTGCACAGTTCGGCTGCCGTCATCTTCGGGCGTGTCAAGAGCGTGACGTAGGCTAGTGCTTCATTGGTCGGCAATTCCAGTTCCTTGAGCCGCGAGACTATACGGTCTTTGGCAACTGTTTCAGTGATGTTTATGCTTGGCTCCTCCTACTTCTAGTAAGTAGTTGTCAGAGAAGCCTTAAATGTCTTTCTACTACTACGAGTTAGTAGAGGCTTAACATGCAAGACAGAATAGAAACAAGAAACAGCGGCATCAACTATCTGGCCTTCGGGTCAATAATCTTCGGATGGGGAATTCTGCTAGTGCTGATGCAAGTTGGAATAATAGATAACAACGTGAGCACGTGGCCTTTTGCGTTCGCGGCTTTCGGTGCATGGCTAATCGTTTCTGGCGTTGTCAAACTGAATAGAACAAGAAGCATGAAGCCTGAATAACAAGAGGGAGGTGCAAGTTTATGGAGAACAAAGTTAAACTATTGATCGCCGTCGGAGCTGCGGTGACGGCGAATTGTCAACCTTGCCTAAAAACGGCAGTAAATGAAGCGCAGACGGCAGGGGTGGGGGATAAGGAAATCTTGGAAGCAGTCCAGATCGGAAGACTCGTCAGAAGAGGCGCAATGGGCAAGACGGACGAGCTAGCTACAAAACTAACTGGAAAGGACGTCAATGACCCTGACGAAAAGTGTCCATTTGGGTCTACAGAAGAACACGTGAAAGAATGGGTGTCACAAGATGACGAATGTGGTTGCACCAAATGAAATGAGGCGAAAAATGTGAAGGAAGATAAAATAAAAAAGATCGTGCGAG
>DASPTR010000143.1:0-2998 GCA_035623315.1 Candidatus Acidiferrum sp.
CGTAGTTGTTGTTACGATATGCGCATATGGCACGGGGGATTTGTGAGCCCCTGCGACAACCAAACCCGCTATGTGTGCTATGTCGGCGGCTAGGTAACTTCCAACTTCGTCTGCAATTTCTCCAAGTTCTTTGAATGGAAATTCTCGAACATAAGCAGTTGCCCCAACCCAGATGATTTTTGGATTGTTCTCTTTGGCTAGCCTTCTCACTTCATCCAAATCTATGTAGCCGTCTGGTTTGACATGATAGGGAATACTGTTAAAAAATTGTCCAGTTGCACTTGCTTTCCATCCATGTGTCAGATGACCGCCATCGGGAAGATTCAAACCCATAATAGTATCACCAGCCTTGCAAACTGCGACATACACAGCAAAATTGGCTGGGCTTCCTGAATATGGTTGAACATTCACATGGGCTACACCAAAAGCTCTCTTTGCTCTCTCTATAGCCAATCTCTCGACAAGATCAACAATCTCATTTCCGCCGTAGTATCTCTTGCCGGGATAACCCTCTGAATATTTGTTGGTTAAAACTGATCCCATTGCCTCGAAAAGTGCTGGATGAACATAATTTTCTGAAGGAATCATTTCAAGTCCGTTTTCTTGTCTCTCCAATTCTTTCTTGACAATAACCGCAAGCTCAGGATCCAACTTACTCAGAAGATTTAATTCAGTGTAAAAACTCATTTCATGACACTTCGAAGGTATGAGCACATTACCATTGACCCGTAAATGTTTTTGGATTCCCTGATAGGGCTATCGAAGTCGTCATCGGTAGGCCACCCAAAAGTTGAAATGACCAGGAAGAATCGCTGAAAAAGTTATAGGGTCTGGCCGACTTCCTCTAAATTCGGCACTTCTTATAGAGCTATCATGAGAGGACTATATTTCCTTCGTTGATCGCGCTGTCGGAGCTCTTGTATCCAAGAATCGCCTCGATCTGATCAGTTCGTCTTCCCTTGATCTTGTTCAATTCTTCGGAAGAATATTCTACGATGCCCCTCGCGATCTCATGTCCCCAGTGCACTAATGAAACGATGCAACCAGAGTCGAACTCTCCCTCCACCTTACGAATGCCTGACGCCAACAGGCTCGCGCCTCCAACGAGAGCATCCTTGGCTCTTCCGTCAATCGCTATGGTTCCGTGGCTCTTTGAGAATCTTATCCACCTCTCCCTGTTTGTGTATCCTGCTTTTCGCGGTATGAAGAGCGTACCAATCTCTTCTCCGTTGAGAACTCTCGTGAGGACGTCTTTTTCTCGGGCATTGGCTATTATCATCGAACAGTTGGATTTTGTAACTATCTTGGCAGCCTCGATCTTGGCCTTCATGCCACCTTTAGTTCTCCAAGAGCTGGCTTCGCCTGCAACTCTTTCGATGCTAGGGCTCACCCCTGTCACATAGCGAATCAACCTAGCGCCCTTGTGTCGAGGATCCTTGTCGTAGAGTCCATCTACATCGGTAAGAAGGATGAGCAAATCGGCGTCAGTGTTGGCCGCAATTAGGGCAGAGAGTTTATCGTTGTCTCCGAATGTGGCTTCAATCTCGTGAACAGAAATTGGGTCATTCTCATTTATGATTGGGACAGTGCCACGCTTTGTTAGCACGGTCATCGAGTTTCTCAAGTTGACGTAGGTCCTTCGGTTTGAAAAGGCCTCGTAGGTCAAAAGAATCTGGGCCACTCTTGATCCGAATTTCCTGAAGGATTTCCGCCACTCTTCCATGAGTATGCTTTGGCCAACAGCCGCAGCACCTTGCCTCGTGGGTATGTCCCTTGGTAGTTCCTTTAGGCCGAGTTCTTTCACTCCTGAACCTATCGCGCCCGATGTTACAACAGTCACCCTTCTACCCTCCTTCATTATGGCGCAACACTGCCTCGCCACATCTTGCATGCACCTATCGTCAAGCGTGCCGTCCTGTTTCGTTATTACTGACGTCCCAACCTTAACCACGATCTTCGTGACGTTTTCAAAATTTCTCTTCATAGGGCAACCCGAGGCTCCATCACGGATTCCAGGTCTTCTCTAGAAGTCTATGACTGAAGGACTTCGCGTTGCTTCCGACGTACGAAGACACGACATGGCCGCGGCCCACCACGACATACTTGTACGTTACTAGTCCGTCCAAGCCAACCGGTCCTCTCGCATGGATCTTATTGGTGCTGATCCCAACCTCCGCACCGAAGCCGAATCTGTAACCATCACTGAATCTTGTGGAGGCATTCTGTATGACGACTGCTGAGTCAACTTCTCTCAGAAACTTCTTTCCGTTCTGTGTGTTTTCTGTTACTATTCCATCTGTATGGTGCGAACCGTATTGGTTAACGTGATCTATGGCTTGTTGAAGCGAGTCTACAATCCTCACGTTCAGTATTAGGCCAAGATGTTCCGTGGACCAGTCTCTTTCGACCGCTTCCTTCGCATACGGAAGGATCTTCCTAGTTTTCTTGTCTCCTCTCAACTGGACATGGGCTTCTTTGTACCTCTTACCCAATTTCGAAAGAAAGACGTCGGCAACATCTTTGTGAACAAGGAGTGTGTTCATAGCATTGCATACAGCAGGATACTGGACCTTCGCATCGTAACATATCTCCGCAGCCATATCCAGATCTGCGTCTGCATCGACATACTCGTGACAAATACCCTCGGCATGACCGAGAACGGGAATTACCGTATGTCGCTTGATATACCTGACCAATTCGCTTGAGCCTCTCGGAACGAGCAGGTCAACGTATTCGTCCAGCTTCAAGAGTTTCGTGAAGTCCGTTCTCGTTTCGACAAGCTGAACGATGTCTTCAGGTATCTCAGTGAACTGTTTGATTGATCTCCTTATCAGTCCTGTCAAGAATACATTTGTTCTTGCGGCTTCGCTCCCGCCTTTCAGGATGACCGCGTTCCCCGATTTTAGACACAGGGTCGCTATCTGAACCAGTGCGTCTGGCCTGGATTCAAAAATAGCTCCAATTACTCCTATGGGAGAAGTCACTCTGTAAAGTTCAA
>DASPTR010000144.1:0-2910 GCA_035623315.1 Candidatus Acidiferrum sp.
TTAAGGTTGACCCGACGAGCAGGCAACTTTTGACCGCCAGCGCGCCCAGAAAGATGAGTGACTTCGATAAGAACGCTTTGGAAGAAGCCATAAAAATCAAAGAAAAATTCGGTGACGCCGAAATATGCACGGTGACGATAAGTTCTGAAGATGCAAAACCTGTCTTGCGAGAAGGCCTGGCGATGGGCGCAGACAAGGCCTATCTCGTCAGTGACGCGGGACTCAGGGACATGGACACGTCTGGAACCGCGTATGTTCTGTCAGAAGCCCTAAGAAAGATCGGAGAATACAGCTTAATTCTGTGCGGGGAAACATCCTTGGACAGCTTTTCTGGACTTGTCGGTCCCAGACTAGCAGAATCGCTGAACCTCCCGCAGATAACCTCCGTCAGGAAAATCGCCGTGGAAGGTGACACGGTGACCGCCGAGAGAACGTTGGAAGACGCCGTTGAAACGATGAAGGCAAAGATGCCCGCGGTGCTTTCAGTCACGCGAGAGATAAATCAGCCGAGAATTCCATCCCTGATGATGATAATGAGAGCCTCGAAAAAAGAAATAATCACATGGACAACCTCAGACCTTAACCTTCAGAAAGACCATGTTGAATCGAAAATCGAGATCATCGAAGTCTTGGCGCCGAAAACCGAACGGAAAAAAATCAAAATAACCGGCGAAAACCCTCAGGAAATCGCGGACAAACTCGCGAAAGCATTGATCCAAGACGGGACTATCGGAAGGTGAAAAACGAATGAGTGAACACAGAGGAGTCCTTGTTTTCTCAGACAAACAAGACTTGACCCTAGAAATCCTGGGAAAAGCAAGAGAGATCGCGGACGGATTACAAACAGAATTGTCAACTTTATTGATCGGGAACAACCTTCAGGAAAAAGCTGAGATGATGATAAAATGCGGCGCAGACAAGGTATACTTAGCGGAAGATCAGGCATTAGAACGGTTTCAGGCAGAAGCATACCTAAGTGTCCTGCATGGTTTGGCTTTAGAACATAAACCAGAAATCATCCTGATAGGCTCGACGAAGAACGGAAAACCATTAGCCGCCAGACTGGCCACACGTCTAGAAACTGGATGCGTACCCGACTGCGCAAGGCTCAGCGTTGACGAAAAGAATCGACTCGTAGGCGAGAGAATAACCTACGGAGGAAACGCCGTTGCCAAGATCACGTTCAAAAAGAAACCGCAAATAGCCACTGTACCCTCAAGAGCCTTCGAAAAACCCGAACCTAAAGACCATAAGGGACAGGTAATGAAGCTAGACGTGAAGATCGAGCAGCCAAAGACCGAAACAATCGAAGCAAAACCGCTGGAAACATCAAACGTTAGAATCGAAGAAGCCGAAGTCATAGTAAGCTGCGGCAGGGGTTTACAAAAGAAAGAAGACAGGATCCTACTTGACGATTTAGCAACGGTCCTATGCGGCCAAGTCGGATGCTCAAGACCACTGGCAGAAGACAGAAAATGGTTTTCAGAATGGGTCGGACTTTCAGGCCACAAAGTCAAACCCAAACTGTACATCGCATGCGGAATCTCAGGCGTGATTCAACACGTAGCAGGCATACGAGACTCAAAGACCATAGTGGCAATAAACAAGGATCCAGAAGCGCCCATATTCGAGATCGCAGACTACGGCATCGTAGGCGACTTGTACGAGATCCTGCCGGCACTGAAAGAAGCCATCAAGAAACAAATCCAATAGCATTGGTCTGCTAACCTCGCAAGACATCTGGATTGGAAAATCTGAAGGAGAGAATGATTTCTCTCGATTCAAAATTGGACGTTGATCTTTATTTGTACGGTATGTATTCTTTGCCCAGCAATTCTCGTGCTATGACGGTTCTCTGTATGTTGCTGGCTCCTTCTGCCCCGACGCAGTAGCTCATTATTCCTCGTAGTCCCATTTCGAGCGGGCATTCTTTGGTGTAACCGTAAGCGCCCATCCAGATCATCACACGTTTGTACACGTCAAACGCGAAGTGAGGCGCGATGAGTTTGCATGCGGCAATCATCCTCGTCACTTCCAGTGGCGTGAACTTGCCTTCTTTGTAGCGTTTATCGTTCATCCACGCGGTTCGATAAGTCAAGGAACGCAGGGCTTCAAGCTGTGCCCAATCATCGGCCAACTCGAACTGGATTCCCTCAAATTTGCCGATCGGTCTGCCGAAAGCCTTTCTCTCCTTGATGTACTCCATGCCGATGTCTAGGGCACGTCTTGCGGCTCCAACACAAACAGCAGCTATAAGAATTCTTGCATTGTCAAAGCCTTCCATGGTCAAGTAGAACCCCTTGTCCACCTCGCCGATACGATTAACATCAGGAACCCTGACATTTTCCATCTTGAAGCCGCCTGTAGAAATTGCCATGCGCCCCATGTCCTCGAACCTCTTGTTAATCTCGACTCCAGGCGAGTTCATAGGTAAGTAGAAGCCCGTCATCCCCCTGTGCGAAGCTCCCTCAGGCGCAGACGAAGTTCTAGCAATAACGAAGTAGCCTCCTCCAAGCTTTTTCGCTTCCTCCGTCCCGCTGATGTACATCTTCTCACCGTTCAACACCCAATCACCGCCTTTCTTGGAAGCGGTAGTCTTGAAAGCCGCAACGTCTGAGCCGCCGCCACTCTCTGTTGAGGCTATGCCGATGAAGGCGTCTCCCTTGAAGGCTTTCTTGATGACGTCGTTGCGCACTTGCTCACTGCAGTGTCTGTCGACGACGAAACCCCAGGACGATTCGACGAGCCAAAGCACAGGCACAGCGATGCTGACGTCTGCATAACCAAGCTCTTCAGCAGCTATGCACGCGGTGACCCAATCAGCACCCGTTCCACCGTGTTCCTGCGGGGCCGTCATGACGAGCAGACCCATGTCACCCATACTCTTCAGGAGTTCACGCGGAATCTCAC
>DASPTR010000145.1:0-7630 GCA_035623315.1 Candidatus Acidiferrum sp.
GATATCAAGAAAAGCCTTCTAACCTTAGTAGATGCTGGCTGGGTCATTCAGCAAGACATCAGAGATGTCGGGGGAGGATTGTTGATTGCACAAATCAAAGACGCTAACGGCAACACGTTAGGTCTTAGGGGACCCAAGTAATCGGTTTAAGCAGGCGGATGAATAATGACTAGTAGAAAGGAGATTGATCCGAAGGTCGACAAATCCGCATCGCAGCTGTTCAGCAAATATGTTGCAGAACTTGGCGGTTGGCGAGGAAAGATGCTGGCTGATATCCGTAGAATCATTTTTGAAGCGGACCCAGACGTTATTGAGGAGTTTAAGTGGAAGAAACCCTCTAACCCAGCGGGTATACCGGTCTGGTCCCACAACGGGATTGTCTGCACTGGAGAAACGTATAAGAATCATGTGAAAATGACTTTTGCCAGCGGCGCTTCTTTGAAGGATCCAGAAGGCCTGTTCAACGCTAGTCTTGAAGGTAAGATAACACGCGCCATTGACTTTCATGAAGGCGACAAGATCAATGAACCTGCATTAAAGAACCTTATTCGTGCTGCAGTCGAGCTGAACTCCAAAGGAAAGAAATAACGGTAAGCGAGACTCAATCTAATCCTTCATTTCTCCCTTAATAAAAACATGTGAACCATGGCTTTTGATTAATTCTTAACGGTGAACTTGCTAAATCAGCCTAACCCCAAGTTCTTGGGCTTTGTGTTGGACTGTGTGGTTATTGAGTATCGATAGGTTTATATTACCTTAAGGTAATTACTGTTTGGTAATAAGTGGCTGGGCTCATGAAACTAAAGCTGCGGTTGGTTCAAGATGGAAAAACCGTTTTCGAAGTGCCGCTTTCCCCAACTGATTGGCCGAAGCAGGAGCTTCAGGACGCGTTCGAAGCTGCGGAAGAAGACTTTCAGAAATACTCAAGGATTTTTGATGCTCTGGCCCATCAAACCCGGCTTAGAATGATGAGGCGACTAGTTCAAGAAGAGCACGATACGACGAGCTTTGCGGATTTCATGAAAGACTTGGATTTGAACCCGAAGACCGTGTGGGAGAACTCGAAGAAACTTGAAGAAAGCGGCTTCGTCGAAAAGACGGGCAGAGGAAAATACAGTTGTTCAGAGTTCGGGCAGACCACGTTCATGATGATGAGCCTTGCCCTTCGCAGATTGATTGAATCTATGCAAGAAACGGAAAGTGTCTAGGGAGGTGAAAAACAACGACTTTTGATGATGATGATCTCGATGAATTCGAGGGCATAACCGACTTCTTCAATCCCAAGTTCCTTCGCAAACTTGAGGCTCAGATGAACGAGATGATGGACTCAGTCAAGAACGGGAAAATCAAGGGCGTGTGGGAGATCAGAGAACTCGATCAGCCTGGAGCCAAAGGATTCTTCGTCCAAGGACGATTCCAAACGGACGAATCACTCGAACCCATAGAACCACTCAAGCCTTCCAAACGAAAACCATTACCGGAAACACCGTTTGAAATCACAGCCAACACTCGCAACGAAACTCGCGAACCATTAACAGACGTTTTCGAAGAAAAAGACGCGGTCAAAATCTACGCGGAACTGCCAGGAGCAGAAAAAGACGACATAACATTCCACGTCAGCGAAAAAACGGTTGAGATCAAAGCCAAAAACTTCCACAAAATCGTGCACCTACCAAACACGCAGATCAACCCAAACGACGCAGTCTCACATTACAAGAACGGAGTACTCGAAATAACAATCGCCAAAAACAAACAAATACGTTTAGAAGACAAAGGAAAAACGAAAATGGTCTAGAAACCAAACACGCCACAGAAAACGATTCCCCTTTTGCGGGTCGCATCCTAACTTCGCCGGCCAGCTTGTCCCCTTTCTTCAATTGGATTTGATTGACGAACCTCTGAGTTGCAGATTGACGCGTGCTGAGCAACGTCCCACCTGTCTTTTTGGGTCCGTCAGCAATTATGCCTCGATTCCAGTGTTAGATTGTGCCACGGCTTTTCATGAATTCTCTGATCTGGTTTATTCCTTCGATTTTTGCTCCGTCATCCAAAATGAGCGTGGGTGTCTTGTTTATTCCAGTCATTCTTGCCCTTAATCTGGTCTCGAAAGTACAAGTTGAAAGGTCTACTAGATTGAAACTCGTGTTCTTACTCTTGAGTTCCGTCAGCGCATCTTCATCCTCTTTGGAAAACCCCGTTAGTGCAGATTGACTTCTGTAACCAGCGCTGCACCAGTGACCTTCGTTAGGCAGGGTATATTGGAGTACGTCCGATCTTTGTGATTTAACGTACAATTCCATATGAATCCATGAGTATTTGACGCAAGAAAAGATTTAATCTTTTGCAAAACCGTTCGCGAAGGAAAACAAAAATAACTTACTTAACAGCAAGGCTTCGAACAATGGCAACTAAAAGCGGTCTTCACGCGTGCTGGCAAGACTACGCTACCTTGACCTAGTTTATTGTATGCTAATCTTTTTATTTCCTCAAGGTTCCATTCTCATCTCTAAGGCGACTTCGTCGTGTCTAGTATCATTCAGTTGCTTTACTCAATAATTTTAGGGATCATTCAGGGCATTTCTGAGTGGCTTCCCATAAGCAGCAAGACGCAGATAATTTTAGCTTCGGAGTATCTCCTTAAGCTTACGTTTAAGCAGGCCTACACTTTCGGCCTCTTCATGGAGATAGGCACGATAACCGCGGCCGTGATTTACTTCAGAAAAGAGTTGGGTGAATTGATACATGTCATTCTGGGCTCGAAAGATATACGGCAAACAAGATTATTCACTTACGTCGTTGTCGTTACGGTAATCACGGGCTTGGTTGGCGCTCCACTGTATCTCATCACAGACTTGCTCAACACAGACTCGAGTAACGGGGGAATTGCCCTAGGCATACCCATGATGATAATAGGTTTTGTCCTCTTAGGAGACGCGGCCCTAATAAGATATTCAAAGAAGAGACAAGAACAAGGGATAGTCCCGAGAAAACTCGAAAATCTAACCCTCAAAGACTACGCGTTGATAGGAATCTCACAAGGCATATCGGCACTGCCAGGAGTCAGCAGGTCAGGAATAACAACTAGCACCATGCTTCTGTTAAACGTTGAACCAGACGAAGCTTTTAGACTATCATTCATCGTGGGAATCTTCGCTGCCATCGGAGCCTTCGGATTAACCCTAATAGCCAGCAGGTCAAACATCGCCGCCTCAATAGCCGGAATAGGGTTAACAGGCCTAGCCATAGCAATAATCACCTCGACGATAATCAGCCTACTTCTGATCGACTTCCTAATCAAAGTCGCAGGAAAGCAAAAAATAACCTACGTAACAGCCGGACTTGGAATAATAGCAATAGCCAGCGGACTACTCTACTTAGCCCTAGCTATTGGATTATGAGCTTTCGCGCGCGCTATGGTCTAAAGACTTTGCGAACCCCTAGAATTTTCTTCTGGAGTAGTGTTCCAAAGGTTTTATTATAAAGCTAGAACAAACTAATGGTCGATTAGCGCAATTTATGGAACATGTGTTCTTGGAAGGCACCTAAAATGAAAATGAGAATTGTGCTACATGTGGCAACGCTTGTAGTGGCAATAATGATTGCTAGTTATTTCTTGGCAGCAATTCCGGCCACCAGATAGTCCTATCAGTGGCGGTGGCGGCAAAGCGGTGGCGATATAGAAGCGTGCGGTGATCTTTGATGAATCCGTATTTTGTAGAGAACCTCGCAGAGCAGCTTTTGAGGCATGCCTTCACTATCAGTTTTTTCATCTCAACCTTGATAGTACTGATAATGGGCGCCATGTATTTCCAAAAGTCTAAACGTCTTCCGAGCCAGAGAAAAGCCATCGCCATTCAATTAATAACCGCAGTGATTCCTGCAGTATTCCTGGTCGTCGATTTGATTCTCGCAGCTCTTGACGGAGTAAACATAACTACGATCATGAACTCAATAAACGTGTTCGAGGGCATGATATGGATCTACATAGCTCTTCTGATAATTCAATGCGGCGTCGGTATCAGAGTGACCAGAAAATTGCCCAAAAAATTGCGAGAAGAAAAGCCTGAGACACAAATCTCTCGAAGCCTTAGTTCGTAGCCCGGGATTTTCTTTCGATTGTTGTTATTATCAAACTTAAGTTCGAGCGCGCGCGAAGCCCAAATGAATTCAAGCGCAACGTTTATAAATCTGAGCAACTTGTCATATGAACAATTTGTCATATGGAGTCACGCGTATGAAACAAGCCGTATCTAAAAATAGTCAAGAACAGATGTTTTGTTATCAGTGTGAGCAAACCGCTCGAGGACAAGGATGTACTATTACAGGTGTATGTGGCAAAACCCCTGAAGTCGCTGCCCTTCAAGATCTACTGATCTACTTATTGCGAGGGACATCACAGCTAGCAATTCAAGCCAGAAAATACGGCCTAAACGATGAGAAACTAGGTGTTTTCACCTGCGAAGCGTTGTTTGCCACGTTGACAAACGTGAACTTCGACGAAGACAGCCTTATAGAGTATATTAGACAAGCCGCTGAGAAGCGGGACTCCCTGATAACGAGGGTTCTTGCAAAAAACTCCAAAGAATCGTTTCCAAAAGGACCGATCAATCTAGAATTGGAGAAAACCAAAGAAGGTCTAGTGAAACAAGGCAAACAATTCGGCGTTAAGGCTGACATGATCGGCACAGCCAATTCAGATCTTCATGGCTTACATTGGCTCGTGACCTACGGTGCAAAAGGCATAGCAGCATACGCGTATCACGCGTTCGAGCTGGGAAAAAAAGACGAGCGCATCTTCGAGTTCTTACAAATGGCCCTTGCCTCCACTCTAGACAATTCATTAAGTGTCAATGATTTCGTCGACTTGGCGCTGAAATGCGGTGAAGTCAACCTCCGAGCCATGGAACTCTTAGACGCGGGGAACACGGAAACCTATGGTCACCCCGAACCCACCAAAGTGCAGCTAGGAGTTAAAAAGGGCAAAGCGATCCTCGTCTCGGGACACAATCTTAGAGACCTCGAGGAAATCCTCAAACAGAGCGAAGGCAAAGGCATATACGTCTACACGCATGGAGAGATGCTTCCTGCTCACAGTTACCCAAGACTGAAGCAGTATGCTCATTTCTATGGACATTATGGTACTGCATGGCAGAACCAACAGCGCGAATTCGCCATGTTTCCAGGCGCAATAATAATGACCACTAACTGTATCCAGCGGCCCATGGAGAACTACAAGCGCAACATCTTCACTTCTGGACCCGTATCGTGGCCAGGTGCACCTCACATAGATGGCACGGACTTTTCGCCCGCCATCCACAAAGCACTTGAGATGTCAGGGTTCTCATCTGACATGAAAGACAAGACCGTCCTTGTAGGTTTTGGAAGGAACGCTATTCTGAGCGTTGCAGGGAAAGTAATTGAGTCTGTCAAAGCGGGCCACATCAAACGCTTCCTACTGGTTGGGGGATGCGACGGGGCTAAACCAGGACGAAGTTATTACAGCGAATTTGTGGAGAAAGCTCCCTCGAACACTATAGTGCTAACGTTGGCATGCGGGAAATTCAGGTTCTTTGACAAAGAATTAGGCACCGTTGACGAAATCCCAAGACTGTTGGACATGGGCCAATGTAACGATGCCTATTCCGCCGTCAAAGTCGCCGAAGCGCTGGCTCAAGCATTCAACGTACCTATCAACGATCTGCCATTGTCACTGGTGCTTTCATGGTATGAACAAAAGGCAGTGGCTATTCTACTGTCGCTGCTTTATCTAGGAGTGAAGAACATTCGCATCGGGCCGAGCCTTCCTGCGTTCATTACCCCAAACGTGTTGAAAGTGCTAGTGGACAAGTTCAACATAATGCCGATCACGACGCCTGAACAAGACCTGAAAGCAATCATGGATTGAAACGCATGAAGCGACGTTTATCAGAGACATGCTACATGTTTTTCAAGGTTCTCGCCAACCCAGCTAGACTAGCAATTCTTGAAGATCTTCGTGACAAACCGAAAAGCGTCAATGAGATCGCAGGAGACTTGAAACAGGAACAAAGCATGATATCTCACAATCTCGCAGCTTTGGAAAGATGCAGGTTTATCTCTTCGGAAAGGAAGGAGAAACAACGTTTCTATTCGCTGAACAATGAGACTATAGAACCGCTGTTCAAACTCTTTAAGTATCATTACGAAAAGTATTGTCCCACCCGTGGGAAATGCCTGACGGAAGAGGGCGTAAGAAGAATGAGGAAAAAGCAAGCTTCTAATAGACTTCAGGTAACTCATGGATAATTTTTGAAGGAGGTGAAAGAATTATGGTAATGGGTGAAAAGTTGTGGGAAGGCAAGGGAAAGAGTGCAGGACCTGGCTTCATCAAACACGTGGGAATGGAAGGAGTAGGGCAAATATACTCATGGAACGCTCAACTTAAGGGCATGGGACGCGCAAAAGGCATAGACCTAAACTTCAACGCGACCGGAAAAAGCATGACTCCCCCAAAGGGCATCGGCCACGCGAAGACTCAGGGAATGTTCATGACGATGAGCGGTGATATGGGTGTTTTCAAAGGCTTTGACATGATGAAAATGACCGGTGCGAAGCCAGGGGCTGTAGGCCTGTATAGTTTCATGACTATGTCAGAGAAACTGGGCTGGATGAATGACCTCATCGCGCTAGTGACATTCGAAGCACTAGATCCAATGTGGAACGAAATGATCATCACAGTCCACGAATGGAAGTAGGCAAATACAATGCGTCATCCCTTTTGTTTTTCCCTCTTTTGCTTTTGCAAATAGGACTTGTCTTTGAATGGAAGGAATCTTGGCTGGACAAAAGGTAAAAAAGGTATCGTGCTCTCTCCACGTTCCAACTTTAATGGACGTCCCCAGTTTTGTTGAGCGCTAGTAGGTCTAGAAAAAAGTAGTGAGAGTTATGAAGGGCTGGAAGTCGGTGTTAAAGGCAGATCCGACGGAGTGGTTGCTGGGCGAGGACAATCCGTCGGTACGATATTTTATGTTGAGCGATGTTTTGGAGAAGAACAAGAGCGATCCTGACGTGAAGGAAGCAAAGAGAGCTATCATGCGGACC
This sequence comes from Candidatus Acidiferrum sp., assembly GCA_035623315.1. Lineage (GTDB taxonomy): Archaea > Thermoproteota > Bathyarchaeia > Bathyarchaeales > Bathycorpusculaceae > DASPTR01. The sequence continues at coordinate 7,081 of DASPTR010000145.1, forward strand.
GGATTGGTACCCAGGATCCTCGCGAAACAGAAGAGCGGTGGCTATTGGGGAACTGCTGAGGACTTCTATATGGACAAGTACAGGGGAACGGTCTGGCAACTTATGGTTTTGGCGGAGCTTGGGGCAGATTCAGGAGACGAGCGCGTGAGAAAGTCTTGCGAATTCATTCTCAACAATTCCCAGGATCGAGAGAGCGGAGGTTTTGCTTACACGAGCGCTTCGAGTGGCGGAGGAGCGCACAGCAGGGTTTTTCCTTGTCTGACTGGCAACATGGTTTGGAGTCTGATTAGACTTGGCTACTTGGATGATGCACGCGTTCAAAAAGGGATAGAGTGGATAGCGGCGTACCAGAGGTTCGACGACGGAGTGGAGAAAGCGGCGAAGGGTTGGCCATACGACGAGTATGAAACCTGCTGGGGAAAACACTGCTGCCACATGGGAGTGGTCAAAGCTATGAAGGCCCTAGCAGCAATCCCTGCAGAGGAGAGGTCTGTACGTGTGAAACGCACGATCGAGAAGGGAGCCGAGTATTTGCTTAAACATCATATTT
>DASPTR010000146.1:0-8048 GCA_035623315.1 Candidatus Acidiferrum sp.
TGATTGCGAACGCGGCCAACGTCATCCCAATTGAGAAAGATCCAGTGTTGCCTACGAAGATTTTGCCCTCAAAATTGAAAGAAGCCAGAATCAGCCAAATGATCAATGGAGCATACAGCAAAATCGCGTTTGGGCCAGACACTAACATCAGTCCTATCATGATTATTGCCGGACAAATAGTCTCTAGACCGTTGAGTCCCCCTAGCTGATTCACGGTGTTCGTGAACACCGTCACGAGCAGTGGGATGATCAAGAAGTAATAGAAGTTTCCGAACTGTATAACCCCAAGCATAGGAATCGATACTGAAGTGCGCAGATGAAGTGCGTAGGCAAACGAAAGCAACGGTATTGCAGCGATTATCGGAAGGAAAGCTTTGAACCGCCACTTGAGATCGATCCAATCATCCAGCAGGCCCATAAAACCTCCGAAAAGAACACATACTGCTAGCATCAGCGGCTTAGTCAAGTCACTCGAGTTCCTGATAGTGTCGAAAAGATACAACAAAAAAAGATATGCTACACTGATTAGAACGTAGACAACTCCCAGGCCGTTCGGAATCATAGGCTTGTTCGGCTTATGTTGGTCAGGAACCCTCGGTAACAAAGAATATCTCCTTCAAAAACTTCACGTGCACTTCTGAACCGAAGAAGAAAGCGATGAGTGCCCAGCGCTCATGTTAGAGTTTTCCTCTTATATCCATATTTCTCGGCGTCATACAGGGGAAAGGCAGCTATTCGCGCTCTTGCCTGTTTTCCACGTATCTCCACGTTTACGCTGTTTCCCTCCTGAGCCTCGGATGCCCTAACATAACCCATACCTACACCGAGTTTCAGCAGAGGCGAAAACGTGCCGCTGGTCAGATGGCCAATCTTCTCGTTCTCATGACTAAAAATCGGAAAATTCGGCCTCGGTATCCCTTGCTCCACCATCATTATGCCGACGCGTTTGCGGCTTACTCCTTGATCCTTCTGCCTCTGCAGCGCATCTTTGCCTGTGAAATTGTCTTTCTGAAGTTTTACGACGAAACCCAACCCGGCCTCAAACGGTGTCGTGCTTTCATCGATGTCATTCCCGTAGAGGCAAAGCCCAGCTTCAAGCCTCAAAGTGTCCCTCGCGCCGAGACCACAAGGCTCCACTCCGTAGGCCCCGCCTGCTTCGATCAAGTTCCCCCAAAGCCTCGTAGCGTTGTCAGGCTTCGCCATTGAAGCTGCCCATATGAACACTTCGAACCCGTCCTCGCCAGTATACCCAGTTCGGGAAAGAAAAACCTCCACGCCTGCCAATCGGGCATTGGCACACTTGAACCTTTCAATCTTGTTCAAGTCACTCGTTGAAATCTTTTGCAAGGTTTTCAAAGCTTCAGGTCCCTGAACTGCAAGCATGGCAACGTCATCTGACACGTTTCGGATTTCCACGTTGAAACCCTTCGCATTTCGAAGCAACCAATCGTAGTCCTTTTCACGGTTGCTGGCATTGAAAACCACCATGAACTTTGCGGTTTCTAGACGGTACACGACGAAATCGTCTATTATGCCGCCGTTTTCCGTACACATGACAGAGTATAGAGCACAGTTCGGCGCGAGTTTCGTGACATCATTGGTTATCACGAAGTTCAGAAAACGCTCCGAATCCGCACCTGTGACCAAGACTCTGCCCATGTGGGAAATATCGAACACCCCGACGCCGTTTCGCACGGCCATGTGCTCTGGAATTATCCCCTTGAAATAAAGGGGCATTTCGAAGCCTGCAAAATCTGTCAGTTTCGCCTTCTGCTTGTATACCTGGTACAGCTGCGTTCTACGGATTTCCTCGGGCAACTATGTATCCTCTTCCAACCGTCTACTTCATCATCGGTTTCACGTCGACGTCTTCAGGTATCAGCGACAGTTTCTTGTTGCACTTTGGACATTTACCCTCATGCTCATGAATAATCTCGTCAGGAGGCCTGATTTCAGGACCCTCGTACAACACGTGACCACAACCCTGACACACCACACGCTGAGGCACAGTGAACACACATCCCTAACAAGGAGACAATTATGCCCGTGACGTATTTATTGATTACTAGTTTCAAACGCTCTATACGAGACGTCTCAACAATCAACAGAGCAAAATTACAAGTGACAAAACATCTCGAAGCTTCCAATTCGAGCGTCATCATGAAAACTCGACAAGTCAGTCGGACAAAAAGTTGAATCCACGTACTCTTCTTGGCACCCTTCAAAAGAACATGAACGGACCGCTAGAAACCGCGAAAGCTTCAACCAATTTCAGAAAAGGATTAATGCAAGTTCACGTTCATTATCCTCTGGTGTCCAACATGAGGGACCGCGTTCTCGGTTAGCAAAAACAAAATCTTTAATATCCCTCCGACTAATTCAAAAAGCCCTATGGAATTTCTGAAAAAACTCGAAGAGAAATGGCAGAAGAAATGGGAAAAAGCCAGAATCTTCGAGACCGATCCTGACGCATCTAAGCCAAAGTGTTTCATAACGGTTGCCTACCCTTACCCAAACTCGCCTCAGCACATCGGTCACGGAAGAACTTACACCATGGCAGACGTGCACGCACGATACATGCGGATGCGCGGCTATAACACGTTGCTTCCCATGGCCTTCCACTATACGGGCACTCCGGTCTTAGCTATGGCCAAACGTCTCGCAGACAACGACAAAGGCCTCGTCAGCGATTTCATAAATGTCTACAAGATCCCCCAGGAAAAACTCAAGGAACTCGCCGAACCTTTGACTATGGCCCGCTACTTCCACCAGGAAATCAAAACTGGAATGAAAGAGATGGGCTATTCAATTGATTGGAGACGAGAATTCACAACTGTAGATCCAAACTATAACAGGTTCATAGAATGGCAATTCCAAAAACTGCGCCAAGGAGGATACATTACACAGGGAAGCCATCCAGTCGGCTGGTGTCCAAGAGACGGAAACCCAGTCGGCCAACACGACACGGAAGGCGACGTGGAGCCGGAAATAGGCGAATTTACCCTCATCAAATTCAAGCAGGGCAACATCATCTACCCAGCAGCCACACTGAGACCTGAAACTATTTTCGGGGTCACAAACATGTGGCTTAACCCCGCCGCAAAATACGTGAAAGCCACGGTTGACGGTGAACTGTGGATCATCAGTCAGCAAAGTGTCGAAAAACTTGCAAATCAAAATCGAATGATCAAAGTCAAGGAAACATACGAAGGAAAAGAATTCATAGGAAAAACCGTTCAAAACCCTGCCACAGGTAAGAGCATCCTGATACTCCCGGCAGGCTTCGTTGACCCGGGAAATGCTACAGGCATCGTCATGTCAGTTCCTGCGCATGCTCCGTATGATTACGTGGCATTGGATAATTTGAAGAAGGAGCCGCAGAAGCTGAAGCATTACGGCATAACTGCTGAGGATTTGGACTCGGTTCAACCGATCTTGCTCATCGAAATCAAGGAACACTCAGGCGTCCCAGCAGAGGAAGCCGTCAAAAAGATGAACATTCAAGAGCAAACAGACTCGAAACTTGAGGATGCAACAAAAGAAGTTTACCGACACGAGTTTCACAACGGAAGAATGAAAGCTAACACGGGCGTTTACGCTGGGTTGAAGGTAGCTGAGGCAAAAGACAAAGTCAAACAGGACTTAATCCAAGAAGGCAAAGCCACAACCATTTACGAACTAGTCAACAGACCCGTCTATTGCCGTTGCAGAACGGAATGTATAGTCAAGATCGTTCAGGACCAATGGTTTATCGACTACAGCAAACCCGAGTGGAAAAAACTTGCACACAAGAACTTGGATATGATGGAAATACTGCCCGAAGAAGTTCGCCCAGAATTCAATAACGTCATCGATTGGCTGCACGAAAAAGCCTGTGCGAGAAGAAAAGGCATGGGCACGCGCCTACCGTGGGACAAGGATTGGATAATCGAATCGCTCTCAGATTCAACGATCTACATGGCATACTACACTATAGTCAAGCACATCAAAGAACACAAGATCCAGCCTGCGCAACTCACTGACGAGGCATTCGACTACATATTTCTAGGCAGAGGAAAACCCGAGGAAATCCGCAGAAGAACGGGTTTAGACACCGAGGTCCTCGAGCAGATGCGCGGTGAGTTCACTTATTTCTATCCGTTGGACAGCCGACACAGCGCACGCGAACTCATACCCAACCATTTGACCTTCATGATATTCAACCACACAGCCATATTTCCAGAGAAGCATTGGCCACGTCAAATCGCAACCAACGGGGAAGTCATGATGGAGGGATCCAAAATGAGCAAATCCTTCGGAAACATAATCCCGCTACGCGAGGGGCTCAAAGAGTTCGGCGCAGACCCCCTTAGACTCAGCGTCCTGTCAACAGCCGAGCTGCTCCAAGATTCAGACTTCAGTCCCGCAATAGCGGAATCAATGCGCGACAGGCTTGAAAAACTCTACAGGTTCGCCACCGAAACGGCCAAGACTCCTCACAGAAAAACGCCAATCACCAAGCCGGCAGCAATAGACAGGTGGATCCTCAGCAGACTGAATCAGCACATCAGAGACGCGACCGAAGCGATGGACAAGCTGACCGTCCGCAAAGAGATACACATCGTGCTCTACGAATTGGACCAGGACTTCCAATGGTACTTGAGACGGATCGCAACCCGAAAGGAAAACATGAAAACCAAAGCCTCAACTGCCCACGTGTTCCACGAAGTCTTAGAGGCGCAGACAAGAATGCTGGCGCCCGTAGCTCCACACATATGTGAAGAAATATGGGAAATGATAGGTGGAAAAGGTTTCATCGCCCAAGCAGCTTGGCCCACGTTCGATGAAAACAAGAGGGACGCAAAAGCTGAAGAAAACGAAACTTTCATCATCAACGTGTTCGAGGACACGCTGAACATAATGAAAGCAACAGGGGCAAAACCAAAGAGAATATTCTACTACGCCGCTGCCACATGGAAAACGAAGACCTATTTCAAAGCTCTCAGCATGCAAGACTCAAACAAACTGCTGCTGAAAGACCTTATGAGAAAGTTGATGGAAGAGCCTGACTTGAGGGCAAACGCGGAAAAAGTAGCAAAGTTCGCCAGCCAAATCGTAGAAGAAATCGACAGAACATCAGAAGAAACAAAGCAGGAACGCCTGCAAACCGGATTAATGAAGGAGACCGACGCATTAGAAGAGGCAAAAAGCTTCCTCCAGAAAGAACTAAAAGCGGAAATCTACGTCTACAACGAAGAAGACCCTGAACGACACGATCCAAAGCAGAGGGCCCAACTCGCCAAACCCTACCGTCCTGCGATTTACATCGAATGAGATATAACAAGGACATTCTGCTATTAGCCAGAAAGAACCCAACTTGTTCGATAGATTACCGACAGAGATCAACGTTTGTGACCGTCAGAAAACGGAATATGGCGAACGCTACAATCCTAAAAGAAGCAGCCGCATCCATGAATCGGCCTTGCGCCGCATCAAAGGATAAGCGGGTTAAAGCATTCTTGACATTTGGTTTAGAGTTCGAGAGTTGACGTTGACGTGATAGTTTCTTCGCCCGCTGCTCGTCGTAGTTACAAAGTAATCCTTTTCTTCGTCAAGTTTGGATCCTTGCAGCATGGCTAGAATGGTTCGGCAGACGTTTACGGAGGTAAGTTTTTCATCGGTGACCTTCTTCTCGATCTCTTCTTGCAGCACCCTTGGGTTGATCGTGTATACGGCCCCTGCTCCTTGACCGGTGCTGTAGAAGTGCATTTCCATATCTTTCATGAGAAACTCTACGATTTCATAGTAAGGGGACTTACGCCCTCTTATCAAGTTCACATAGTTTACGAGAGGAATGGGAATATCCCTAACTTCTGACATCTTCTCCTCTCCCTTGATATGTTAGGGAACAGACATTTAAAAAGCTTAAGGACGCTGACTCAGTAAAGACCATGATCAACGTTCATTCTAGCGTTATTTTTTCCGCACACGCTTTCTTCTGACTCACCCGAGTCGTGGCACAAGACCTGTTACATTAGCGCTTGAACTCGGCTTTACTCGCTTTTCGTACATGCCGGAACTCAGATAAAACTATATTCCACAGTTCATACCAATCTCCAGCGGGGGTCCGTAGCGCAGCATGGATAGGCTTGATCCCAGATAGCGCGGCGGCCTTCTAGGATCAGCATCGAAGAAAGCCGCAGGTCCTGGGTTCAAATCCCAGCGGACCCGCCATTGAACGCGCTTGTCTCTGGTCGTTTAAGATCGGGGCGAATTGGAATACGATACCTGGCTATTTTCACGTTAACGCGCGCTAATTAGATAACAATTTCGACCGGTCACAATTGCAAGCGCCTGAATTAAGATCAGAATAAATACAATTTGAGTCTAGGTAGAAAACCCTAAATTTTAACGTGTGCTGCTTCCGCATCTTTCTTTTTCTCTATGGAATTATTGAAGAAATAGTGCGTATGGAGATGAGTCTGCCTTAATTTCAACTGAACTGCGTAGAAGCTTTTTCTAGAACTTTTTTCCGGCTCACATGTCCGAAAAACGAAAAGATTAATATCTTCAAAAAAAACAGTTGGCTAAAGAGTTGATTTCATAGTATGCGGTTCAAGATTACGATCGTGGCGTGTCTTTTGTTCTGTCTTTTCATCGTGTCTATCTCTGGAGGCGTTGTATCCGCAGATGATTGGCCGATGTTCCTTCATGATGTAGGTCATTCGGGTTATTCAACATCCAGCGGTCCGCTTTCAAGTAATGTTTTGTGGAAATTCAACACACCCAGCGGCAACGATATAGAATCCTCTCCAGCCGTCTCAGGCGGCTACGTTTACATTGGTTCTATGGATGGGAACGTCTACTGTCTCAACGCTGCGACGGGCGCGCTTCTGTGGAATTATACTACTGGGGGCAGTGTGAAATCCTCTCTAGCTGTCTCAGGCGGCTACGTCTACTTTGGCTCTCGTGACTGGAACCTCTACTGCCTCAATGCCACGAGCGGCGCCCTTGTATGGAACTATACAACCATCGGTGAAGTCGACTCTTCTCCAGCAGTCTCGGGCGGCTACGTCTATGTTGGCTCTGAGGACGATAACGTCTACTGCCTCAACGCCACGACAGGCGCTTTCGTGTGGAGCTACTTGACAACCGAGACTGTGGACTCTTCCCCTGCCGTTTCAGGTGGCTACGTCTACATCGGCGGGATGGATGATAACGTCTATTGCCTCAACGCGCTGACAGGCGCCCTCGTGTGGAACTACACGACCGGCGACAGTGTGTACTCTTCTCCAGCCGTCTCGGGCAGTTACGTCTACGTTGGCTCTTATGACGGTTTCATCTATTGCCTCAACGCGCAAACAGGCGCCCTCGTGTGGAACTATTCAACCAACGTCTATGTTCCCTTCGCAGAGACCTTCGAAGTGTACTCTTCCCCAGCCGTCTCAGGTGGCAACGTTTACATCGGATCCGATGAGGGCTCTCTCTACTGCCTCAACGCCCAAACCGGCGCGCTTGTGTGGAACTTCAACACTGAAGAATGGATTTACTCTTCCCCAGCGGTCACAAGCGGCAATGTGTACTTCAGCTGTTGGGACCATAATTTCTACTGTCTCAATGCCCAGACGGGTGCCGTTGTATGGAACTATACCACCGGCTACGATGATGATTCCTCTCCAGCCGTTTCTGGCGGTAACGTCTATATGGCCTCGGTCAGCGGCATCGTGTATGCCTTCGGAGGCGCGACGGTTCCAGAGTTCCCATCAACGATGATTCTGGCACTATTCTTGGTTATTTTCACGTTAGCCGTTGTAGTGGCAATTAGAAAATTCCCCAAGAAGACCAAAATCCAAAATTGATACGCTCTAACGATTTTTCGGACCCGAATCTTTCTACGACGCGTGTGTGATGCAAGTTCAGTGTGGGCTGGGTCGCGCACGTGGCTCAATTTGGCAGGAACACATGACATGAGATTATAGACGAACGAGGTGGGGCGCGCTATACGCGGAGGCTCAGTCTAGAGCGGTTTTCCACATTTGATGCATTTTGGTCCTATCGGCGGTTGGATA
>DASPTR010000147.1:0-3315 GCA_035623315.1 Candidatus Acidiferrum sp.
TGAGCTTTCTCGCAAACCCCTACACCGCCATTTTTGTACCAGTCTCAATCCCGTTCCTCAACCTCAATGGTTTCTTCTTCTATGCGTGGCTTCATTTAGTTGCCCTCGTAGTACTGGTTTCGCCTCTGAGCAAGAAAGCGGCTGATTGGATCAATGGCGCTTCGTTGGTGAACCTCCCACTCGGCGTCCTGATACTGGTCTTTATTGGCACGATGACTCAGCATCTAGTAGGCGGATTACTCTATGAAACTGTACTCGGCCTATTCGTTGGAAAAGCTCCAGACGTCTTCCACTTGCTTTGGTATACAGTGTTCTGGATCTATCCGTTTGAGAGGGGATTCATCATTATCCTGTCAACGATCATTGGCGTTCCATTGGTTAAAGCACTAAAATCATCCGGGTTCCTCTCTAGCTGATGATCTTCTTGGAATGACTTAATCAATTTCCCACATCGCGTCAAAGAATATCCATAGTCTAGCAGTGCGAGAAGCTATTGGCTTAGTCTTTGGAATTCGTTATGCACAAGGGTTGGAGAACGCGCTTTCTCGTCGACAACGAACGTTGAACGAAAAAGTGACTTACAAAGGCCAAAAGCATTTACGGACCGTTGGTAATATGTTCATACTTTCGAAGTGTCGTTAAATGAGTTTTTACACTGAACTGAATATTCTAAGTAAGTTGGATCCTGAGCTTGCGATTATTGTCAAAAAAGAATTAGAGAGACAAGAAAATGGACTGGAAATGATTCCTTCAGAGAATTATGTTCACCCAGCACTTTTCGAGGCAATGGGATCGGTTTTAACCAACAAATATTCAGAAGGGTATCCTGGCAAAAGATACTACGGTGGAAATGAGATTGTTGACGTTGTCGAGAGATTAGCTATAGAGAGAGCAAAGAGAGCCTTTGGTGTTGCTCATGTGAATGTTCAACCATATTCAGGAAGCCCAGCCAATTTTGCCGTGTATGTTGCGGTTTGCAAGCCTGGTGATACCATTATGGGATTGAATCTTCCCGATGGCGGTCATCTGACACATGGCTGGAAAGCAAGTGCAACTGGACAATTTTTCAACAGTGTTCCTTATCATGTCAAACCAGACGGCTACATAGATTTGGATGAGGTGAGAAGACTAGCCAAAGAGAACAATCCAAAAATCATCTGGGTTGGGGCAACTGCTTATGTTCGCGAATTTCCATTCAAAGAACTTGGAGAAATTGCAGATGAAGTTGGAAGTTACCTAGCTGCTGACATAGCACACATAGCAGGTTTGATTGTCGCAGGTGCTCACAAATCTCCCGTGCCGTATGCACATATCATAACAACAACCACGCACAAAACTCTGAGAGGTCCGAGAGGAGCGATGATAATGGTCACAGAGAAAGGATTGAAAAAAGACACTGAGCTTGCCGATAAGATTGACCGAGCGATTTTCCCAGGTCTTCAAGGTGGCCCTCATGATCATACGACAGCCGCAATAGCCGCTGCTTTAGGAATGGTGTTGAGACCAGAATTCACAGAATATGGGAAACAAATAGTGAAAAACGCGAAGGCATTAGCTCAATCTTTGATGGATAATAAAATAAAATTAGTTACCAACGGAACTGATAACCACATGGTTCTGATAGATTTAACGACTTTTGGAAAAGGAAGGGGCGTCTTTGTGCAAGAGGCGCTTGATGCCGCAGGCATAACTGTAAACAAGAACACCATACCGGGTGAACCATCCTCTCCGTTCTATCCAAGCGGAATAAGACTGGGAACGCCGGCATTAACATCGAGAGACATGAAAGAGAACGAGATGCAGTTGATTGGCAGTTGGATAGCTAAAGTAATTTTCGAAGTCAAAAATTATGAACTGTATGAAGATAGAAATCAAAGAAATGAAGCGTTAAAGAAATTTAGAGATGACATAAAGCAAAATGACACAGTCAAGAAGACTAGGCAGAATGTTATGGATCTCTGTAAGAAGTTCCCCCTCTACAAATAAGCACTCAACGCTGTTTGGACCCCAACGCAAAGACTGCATAGTGTACTTGTCAGTCTATATTCTACAGGCGGAGGAGTAAAAGCAACTTAACGTAGATTGCGCTTAGAACTCAACATGTTCCTCGAAGAGGTTGAACGGTCACCGTCACTTGAAATGGTAAACTTAGTTCTCGCGAAGATTGCGAAGGGCGAGAAAGTCGTTAGTCTTGCGATAGGAGAACCTTCTTTCAATACTCCGGACGAAATAAACGAAGTTGCTTCGAATAGCATACGATCCGGGAATGTGCACTACACATCTGCTTATGGAACCAGGGAAGTCAGAGAAGCGATCAAGAGGAAGGTGGCGAGGAAGAATGCCATTCATGCCGAGATTGAAAACACATTATTCTGTACGACAAAACTTTCCGTCTACGCCGCTCTTGCAGCGGCCTCCAACAAGGCATACGACGCGCTGATACCCAACCCAGGCTACTTCTACTCGGAACCAGTCATCCTATCAGGTGGACGACCCATATACTTCAAGTTGAAGAAGGATTTCTCACTTAACATCGACGAGATCAAGAAGAAGACAACAAGAAGGACCAAAGTACTTATCATCAATTCGCCATCGAACCCGACCGGAAAAGTCCTAACTCGAAGCGAACTTGAAGAACTCTACGAGTTCTGCCATGACCGGAAAATCTTCATCATAAGCGATGAAGCATATGAGGATCTCGTCTATGAGGGACAGCACTTCTCCGTTGGATCACTAGAATCGAAGCCGGAAACAGTAATCTCCCTATTCAGTTTGTCCAAGAGCTATGCGATGACCGGATGGCGAGCAGGCTATATCGTTGCTGGCGAACGCACAATCTATTTGATCAATAAATTTCTCGAAAATACTGTAACCTGTTTCCCACCCTTCATCCAAACAGCATCCGCATACGCGCTAGACAATTGCGAGAACCGCATTTCGGAATTCCGCACCGAATTGGAGAAAAGAAAACGCCTTCTCGAAAAGAAGATCCAAGAGATAGACTCACTGGACTTTCCAAAAATCGAAGGCGCGTTCTATGCATTTCCACGGTACAAAACAAAGATACGATCTCGGGAACTCACGAAGATCCTGCTAGACAAGATGGGGGTCGCGGTCTTGGCAGGCGCCAGCTTTGGCTCTGCAGGAGAGAACCACTTGCGGTTCTCCTTCTCCATGTCCCCAGAGATCATAGAGGAAGGGATGAACAAGGTCAAGGCCTTCTTTGACAAGAGATGAGCATCAACAGAATCCAGATATGCCCAGCAATCGTCAAGCCTATGACTTATGCGACCGTTCACCCTGACCGTTGCAGGC
>DASPTR010000148.1:0-2560 GCA_035623315.1 Candidatus Acidiferrum sp.
GATAAGCTACGAGAAGAAGGTTGAGCCGGGTTTCGTTGACATCTATGGCGAGGACAAGAATGGAAGGCTGGTCGTTGTCGAAGTTAAACGTAAGACCGCAGGGAAACAGGCCGCAATTCAACTCGCAAAATACGTCGACGCGATAAAAGAAAGAGCAGACCGCAAAGTCCGAGGGATTCTAGTGGCACCAGATATCGCAAAGGACGTTCAAAAGCTGCTCGAGAACTTGGGCATCGAATTCAAACGTTTAGACCCGAAGACTTGCGCTGAAACGCTTCAACGTAGAGAGACAAGAAAATTAGCCGAATTCATCAATTAACCTTGATGTACAGTAAAGTGAGTTAAGGGCAAGGTTTGGCTATTATCACGTAGTGAAAGGGTTCGTTTGTCCATAATTCCTCTATTTTGAAGCCCGCCGTTTCGATTAGACTAGTTGCTTCCTCCTCGCTGAATCTTATGCGAAGAGGCGGACCGAATTCCATGGGCTTCTTCTTCCAGTCCAAGTCTACTAGTTTTCCATCTCTTTTCAGCATTTTCCTGGCATTCGACAAGACCTTTGCCGCAGACTTGAAATCATGAAGGACGATGCCGAAGAAAACGATGTCGGCACAGCCTTCGCACAGAATGAGCTTTTCAGCTTCTCCAACCTCCAGCGTCAGGTTAACCAGATCCTCTTGGCTGGCTCTTTCTCTAAGTCTGCCTATTGCGTCTTCGTCAACGTCCAATGCGTAAACTCTTCCTTTATTGCCGACGATTCTTGCCGCGGGAAGAGTAAAGAAGCCATCGCCACAACCAACATCCATGAAGGTGAAACCAGGCTGCAGACCAACACTCACCAGAATAGCTTCAGGATTTTGCCACTCTTTCCTCTCTGTTTCATGAAGATAACTATAAGGAATCAACTCCGCCCCCTAGCTCTTCTTGAAGTCTTTATCGTTGCCGAATAATAAAGCAGTGAGCGGTGCTGAACAGAGGAACCGAATCAAAGGATGCGACCAAGCGCGTTCCTGAGCATGTTTGAGATTTTCTGACCCCCATCTACCGAAAACGTTTAAAGTTGTGCGTTCGCACTTATTTCAAACAACCGATTTCATAATTAATGAGTCAAAAGAGGGTTGTTCGTGGAGGAGTTTGAAGAGAAATTGATCAAACCGATCGTTAACGCTTCCTATCCTGCAACCCTCGCAGCTTTGAGTCTGGCTGTTTTGCAGATTGGACCTGTTGCTTTATCATTAAAAATCGCTCTGCTGTTGGGAGCTGGCACATTTCTGCTCTCTGCTTTTTGTGTCTTCTTCTACTGCATTTACCCGACTCGAAAAATGTTATGGACAGTCGGCGCAATAAACTTCCTAACCGGATTGACATTTTCAATGATCTCAGTGTTTCTCCTGTTCATCTTTTGATCGCGGCGACAGGCGCAAACACCGATGTAGAGCTGCGGGATGCCATTAGTTCCCATTAAGAATGGCCCGTGATTCTGCCAATTGGAACCATCAATCATTAGAGCACTCTAATAGCATGTCTTGAACTTAGATTCTATTCTTAAGTCGAATAAGACTCTTTTTGGCTATTTTTGGGTCGTAGGCTGCAGCTGCTTCCATCTCCTTCAAGTGATTCTTGGCATCTTTTGCAAGTTTGAACTGTACACCTACGTCATTAGCTCCCCATACTTCCACTAACAAACCATTCTTGACGAGCCTTCTTATTGCGTGCTTTGAAACTCCGAATCGAACGTGAAGATCCAGAAAAGACAAAGGCTCCTTTGATAATGCTCGAAACAACTGAAGCCTCTTGGCAAATGAGAGACGACTCGTCTCTTTGCTATGCCACAAAAGCCCTCGCCTACTGATCTCGATAGCCCTGCTTCGAGCAAGTTTTTCTCTACTGACGGAAACTGATAATAATCGTGAAGACTCCTGTTCTTCTTGCATTAACTCTCTGCCTGCCATATGGGATCTGACACTATTCTTGCTTTCAGGAGACAACCTAAAGGACGGCAACTTGCCACCACATGTTCTTTGAGATCCAAGACATAACCTTGGCGATTTGGGATTGGCTGTCTTCATCTTCTCAAATCCCCTGCTAATCACTTTGTGTGGTCCGGAGGGCGGTTTCGATTTTTTTGGATCTAGAGATGTCGGAACGTCGGATCGTATATTTGCGCTTATGCCTTCGGATGGAGAGATCGTTTCATTTTTTCGTGAATTCTTTGGCAGGCGATCGGAAGACGTGAATGGAATTTTCGAAAAGGTTTGGCGGTTGAACCTTGGCATTCAGACCAAAAGAATATTCATTTTTAAACTTATAAGCCTACCTTTCGTTTCAAAAGATATAAACAGCAACGTCCTTAACGAATATGGAGAAAGGGCACGGCATGACAACAACGACTCCTTCTAAGACAGATTTGGAGTATGAAATTCTATACAACCCGAAATTTGTTCCACTGCCGTCTCCTCAAGTTAAAGTAAAAATTACGATCGTTAACGGCAAACCCACGTATCTCATGAAAAACTACGCAACAATAATGTACTATGACCTCAATGAATTGACGAATCAAATT
>DASPTR010000149.1:0-2037 GCA_035623315.1 Candidatus Acidiferrum sp.
CCGATGCCCATTCCATCTGACATATCCTGAATGTCACTATTGGTGCGTGGATTTCATCGATGAATATGTCCTGCAGAAGTACGTGCCTCCTGAGGACACAGCTGCGATGCTGTTTGAATCTATTCAAGGTGAAGGCGGCTACGTCGTTCCGCCTCCTGAGTACTTCCAACGACTAAAGAAGCTTGCCGACAAATATGGTCTGCTAATGATAGATGATGAAGTGCAATCAGGCATAGGGAGAACCGGAAAATGGTTCGCCATCGAACATTGGGGGATTGAACCTGACATCATCTGCAGTGCAAAAGGACTAGCTTCAGGCTTGCCATTAGGCGCTACGATCTCAAAATCGAAAGTTATGGACTGGGTTCCAGGAACGCACGCGAGCACATTTGGAGGCAATCCGCTCTCATGCGTCGCCGCTAGCGCGGTTATAGATGTCGTAAACGAAGAAAAACTTTTGGAGAACGCGACAAAACAAGGCAACTACATCATGAAACGAATGGAAGAGTTGAAGGACACATGCGAAATCGTTGGTGACGTGAGGGGCAAAGGATTGATGATAGGCGTTGAAATTGTCGAAGACAAGGAAAGCAAGAAACCAGCCCCTCAGAAAGCGAGCGAGATCATGACACGGTCATGGAAACGCGGCGTCAACGTTATCACATGCGGAGCTTCAACGATCAGGATTGCACCTCCACTCATTATAACGAGGGAGCTTGTAGACTCGGCCTTAGACATTCTGGAAGACTCGACGAAAGAGGTTGGAAAAGAAGCCTAACGTGTCAAGACGCAGACTACGTGCCTGACATGGTCAGTCGTTCTTTATGAAGATTCGAAGTCTCAACATAACCGAGTACGAAGACATAATCAACCTGTGGAAACGGGCGAAATTGCCGTTCAAGCCAAGTGGGCGAGATAGCAAAGAATCAATAACAAAGGAAATGACTGCAAATCCCGATTTCTTTCAGGGGGCCTTCGAGCATGACCGCTTGATCGGTGTTGTGATTGTGAGTTGCGACATGAGAAAAGGCTGGATAAATCGTTTAGCCATCGATCCCGATTACAGGTCTCGGGGTGTTGCCAAAGCCATGATCGCCGAGTCCGAAAGAATACTCAGGACGCATCGGATTTGGCTTTTCTGCGCCCTAATCGAAACAAGCAACGTGCCGTCAAAGGAACTGTTTAAAGAATGCGGCTACACTGAAGGTCAAGAAATAGCATACTTCAGCAAAAGGGATAATGAAGAAGTATGATGTGTCAAAGCGAAGATACTCCTCACTTCACCCAAACCCTGAGAATCGCTTTCTTTTCATTGAAGCACTATTCTCTTCAGTTTCCAATAGACGTTACGACCACGTCGCTCCCGGGTCAGTCCAATATCCTTCTCTAGTTCTCTGGCCCAAGTATAACATAGATAAGTTTGGTCAATTTCGCCCTTCTTCTTGAGTTGTTGCCAAGTGAGTCCATTCTTCTCTCCACGCAATGCTTCTTCTATTTTCTCTCGAAATTTCACGTATGCAGGTCCTTTCATTTTTCTTTCTCCGTAAAGCCTCCGAAAGAATTGTTTGTCACATGCTCATCTATTGACTACCAAGGTTTTGCTAAAACCTCTTTTATTCGGAGTTGAAAGAACGTTGACGCATTTGTTGGAAGAATGCGAAGCGCGGTGTCTGCACCTCTTCCACTTCCACCGATAGCAATGATGTCTCCGTCTGTTGGAATCAGACCTGCATCCGCTGCCATCAACGTGACCTCGACGCAGACTTTTGTTCCTTGTCCCATGAGTCTCAGCACGTTTGCGATCAGCTCCAATGGTTGCAGTGTTCCAAAATCTTTCCGTATCGCTCGCTCGGCACTGCTTAGCGCGTGTGTTCCCGTGAAAATCTTTGCTCCGTTGCTCAGAATCTCACGCTTGTACTCTTCCATAAGCTCAGATTTTCCCTTTTCTCCGGCACCATAGAAATGGGTGACAACGACAACGTTGCATCCTTTGAGCAGTTTGGAAGCCTTGGCCCCTGTCTCGCCTGTTGTTGATGC
>DASPTR010000150.1:0-14715 GCA_035623315.1 Candidatus Acidiferrum sp.
AACTGTCAAGACAGAATCCGTTGAATCGGCGTTGCCTTACAAAGCTGAGGTAGTAGCAGGTTCGACTGACTACGTGGATTTCCTGCAGAACAAGCGCGACAGTTATTTCTGGATTGAGGGATCGTATTTCTGCAACGTGCCCATGCAGATAGACTTGAAACTTTCCACGGTTGACGCCCCGAACGCCGGCTCAGTCCTCTTGGACGTAATAAGAGCAATCAAAGTTGCCATGGACACAGGGCTGAAGGGACCTGTAATGCCGATCTGCGCCTATGCTTTTAAACACCCGCCAGAATTCGTGTCCATCGAAAGAGCAGAGAAAATGTTCGCAGACTTCATTGCTTGACCAAGCCTTGCAGTTCACGAATGATTTTCTCTTTTAGCCCGCTTGCTTTAATCTTATTTTTCAGCAGGTCAATCGTTTTCACGGGTGTAGGATCAATCTTTCGGACCAGTGCTAGATAAATGCTCACGAAGTCGCCAAAAGATATGAGAGAAGACATCTTAGCGAGCGTACCTTCGCCTCTGCTCCCAACACTAAAGGTTTTCAGAGAAAACTTTTTTAACAATTTTTCTGTGGCCTCTATCCGCTCTCTAATGCCCTTCGCCTCGTCCTTGTCGCGGAGGAGGATCACCGAGCAGCATTTTGCAAACTTTTGAGCGTCTTCCCATCCGACAATTTCATTATGATCGAGCTCAGGAAAGACTTCCCACTTGGCTGGAACCTTGCTGTTTTCATTCAATTGAGTCTTGAACCGGGCAGCTACAGCCTGACAAGCGCCAATTCCGTAGACAAACGGAATCGTTCCGTTAATGTTTGTGGCCAACGACTTGGATAAATTGCATTTCAGCGGTTTATCCGGAGAATTCTCTTCGCTGATTTGCCTCAGGATTTCTACGGCCTCAGATATTTCAGAATTAATGTTCGTAGTCAAACCCAGATTTTTCATGAGCACTATTTGAGGCACGAACAAGTATGGAAGCGCTGCTCGCGGAGGCATGCCAAAGGGGATGCGTAACAATGGAGTGCCTAGTTTCTCAGCAAACTCGCTCAGTATGCCTCCTGAGCTTATGCATGCTACTATGCACCTGCGCCTGATCGCCTCAAGAAAAATGCTCAAGGACTCCTCGGTTTCTCCCGAGTAGCTAACGATAAGAACGAGGGTTTTCCTGTTTGCATACTTAGGTAATGAGTATTCTCTACAGACCTCGATTGGAATCGCTATTCTAGGTTTTAGCCAATCTTTGAGGAGATCTCCGCCTATTGCTGACCCGCCCATGCCAGCGACGATGATTGTTTGTGGTTCATTGCAGTTTAATGAAAAAGTTTCGGCAAGTCTCGCAGCCCTCTCATAATGCTTGTACTCATCAAGGCAGATTGAAAGCATGTCACTTTTGTCGATTTTCCTGATTTGTGTAAGATCGTCCAGAATGGTTGATTTTAACTTGGACAACTTCAACGCTCCATTTTGGATTTCGTAGGTTTATATGGTGCTTCGAGTTCTTAAGCAGAAGGTTGCATTCACTAGTCATGATTAATAGGCGGAACAAGAGTGTGCACGAGAGAAAAATCGCGATAGCAGTGCCTGCCTCAGTTGTCTCTGATATTCCGCACCTTCGTGAAAAGACCTCAAGGGTAGCGACGATTGGAAGAGCGGCGGCCATTTTCAAGATTGGCGAAATAATAGTCTATCCAGACAATCTGAAGGTTAATCAGACTCGTCAAGTGCATTTGATTGCTCTGTTACTGTCTTACATGGAGACACCCCAGTACCTGCGCAAGAAACTATTCAACCTTGAACCTGATCTACGCTATGCGGGCATTCTTCCGCCACTGCGAACTGCACATCATCCATTGGAACGCACGATGAAAGGGTTAAAAGTTGGCGAATTTCGAGAAGCCGTAACCGTTTCAACGAATCGTGATGGAACTCTTGTCGATATCGGCGTCGAACGACTGGCCATACTGCAAAAACAACAGTTGCCAATCGGCAAACGCATCACGACGAAAATCAGAAAAGTAACTGCGGAGATCGAAGTTGAACTCGCAAATCGTGATGAGATACCGGATTTCTGGGGCTATTCTGTGACCAAGGAGGATCGACCTCTCGGAAAAATCATAGAAAGCGGTGGTTTTGATCTCAGGATCGCAACTTCAAAGTACGGCATTCCATTCTCAGACATTGCAAGAGAAATGTGCGAGAGATGGCGAAGCGCCAAATCCGTGATCTTGATTTTTGGGGCGCCGAACCAGGGATTACACCAAATAGTCAGGCAGGAAAACCTTGAGCTAAAAGAGGTTGCGGATTTTATAGTCAATGTGATTTCATCCCAGGGAACAGAAACCATCAGAACTGAAGAAGCGATAATCGCTTCGTTGGCCATTCTTAACGCATTTTCATCATCATCAACTCTCCGTGATTGTTGATTTGCGAGCGTGGTTCCTGTCTTTGAACGTACGTTAGATGCTCAAGTCGTCATTCAAAGCATTCTTGGCCTCAATGCATAAAGGATTAAATGCTTGTTTTTCTTATGTGCCCATATGCGTTCAACGTTCAACAAAGAGCAATATCATGAGAATTCTTTGCCTGCTGGCAAAAAGAAGATGAATGCGAGGTTCAAGAAGGACTGGACTCTCTGCATAATCGCGTTCTTTGTGATCTTGCTGTTTTTCATGTTCAGTGTAAGAGCAGTTTATTCAGCAAGCAACACGACGAGCCAGACAGCTGATATAACAGTTGGGGTGAGCCCAACAAATACTGTGGACTATGTGCTTAGTCCAGGCGAAAACTTCACCGTAGACGTAAAAGCCCTGAATGTCACCTCTCTTCATAGTTTCCAGCTCAATTTGACGTATGATTCAGCTGTTATTAATTGCACCTCGATCCAACTAGGTGACCTACTTGCAACCGGTGGAAATACAACGATCGAGAACCGTACAATGGTTGAGGGTAGCGTCTTCTTTTCGGCGAGACTGACGGCTGCGGGTGCCACAGCTACGGCAAACGGTAACGGCTCTTTGGTAACATTAGAATTTCACGTGTTGAGCAGAGGCGAGACCTTGATCAAGCTTCAAGAAGTGAATCTTTATGATTCTAACGGAACGTCTCTACTGTACGTGGCGTATGATGGGTATTTCAACGACAATTTCTTCGTAGACGTGGCAATGCCCTTAACACTTTTTGCTTTGACGGTGACTTCGATGTTCCTGAATCTAAGAGCGGAAAGCAAGCTCAAAGTAACGCTGGAAGACAAGGAGCTGAAAACCAGAGACGTCGTGGCACTCGTCGCGTTAATGGTGGTCATGATTTCTCTAATAGTGTTTTTCAGGAGCTTGGTTGCGCCGCTGATGGTGCTGTTCCTGTTCTCCTACTCGATGCTTCTTTTCATATTCACATACCTGTTCTCTGGGAGTCACTGGTACATTGCAGCTGTTCCCCCAGTCGTGTTCGTGCTGCTTTACTGGTTTCTCAGAGGTACTCCTCTATGGTCCAACTATCTTGTCAGCATCTACGGCATCGTCTTCGCCATACTCGTGACGTTGTACATTGCGAGTTTGTTCAGTTGGAAGCCAACTCTGATTTTTGCGGGTCTGTTAACCACAGCCGACGTAATCCTCGTTCTTGTAACGGGAACAATGGTTCAAGCTGCAACGACCACTTTTACAGGTCTCAGCCTTCCTGTGATGGTCGCAGTTCCTGTTGTTCCTACGATTGGACTAGTAGGGGGTCTCCTGTCAATGGCTCTCGGCATAGGCGACTTTTTCTTCGCTGGTCTGCTTGCTATACAAACCTTCAAGAAATTCGGCAGAAATACGGCTATCATTTCGGTCTTCGCCATGACGGTTTCGTTCTTTATTTTCGAGACCTTTCTCTTGGACTTTTGGAGAGTAGCTTTTCCGGGCACTGTGATGATAATCAGCGGGTGGCTACCCGTGGTTGTGGGGAAGTTCGTCAAAAACAAGTATTCCAAAATCTAATTGAGGTTCGTTAATGCGAAACCTCGAGAGGGCAATAACGCTGGCCACAATTCTGATTTTCATTACGTCGGCCACTATTCCACCTGCGTCAAGCTACAGCGTCGGAGTCAAGAATGGAGACTGGGTAGAATATGATATCACCGAATTCAGTGAGGAACATACAGAAAGGATTGAATTCATGAACGTTGCAGGCGCAGCCTTGACGTTGAACATAACCGACACAGCGGCTTCAGGCCTCACGTTTTCCCCCGAGTTTGTGAACATAAACTTTACGACACTTGATGACTCTTCTGCTGGATTGAACTTCCTTAATGCCCGTGTACTAATAATTCCAAGCAACACAAACGTCGGTGATTCAGTCTATCTAGGTACCGCATTCGGCAACACGACGATTAAAATCTTGGGAGAGACAACGAGGAATTATCTTGAAGTTGACAGGCTCGTCATCTATGCGAACTTCTCACTTCCACCTCTGCAAAAGCAGTACACTCTATATTGGGACAAGCAAACAGGAGTCTTGGTGGAGGCAACGATGTCATATGGATACGTATCCAGCTCCCTCGTGATCAGCGATACAGACTTGTGGATCGGTGGGATTGGCTGGTGGTTTTGGATAATAATCGTGATTGTCATTCTCGGCGGAATATTATCCACAAGGACGAAAACTTTAAGGAAACTGTGGAGAAAAACCCAAGCGCCAAAGGAAACGACAGCAAAACAATCAATTAATCCTTGAAGGGCGCCTCAAAAAATCCTTTTCAAAACCGAGGGGATAGTTGTTGAATCGATTGACCCTTGGGATGTGGCTTGAATGCCAAGAATGCAAGAACAATCAGGAAAAAATGCGTGGGTGTTTATCCGAAGAGTGCTCCTAGACCTTCTAGTGCTGCTTCTTCCTTATGCTTCTCTTCTTCTTCCTTCTTCTTCTTGTCTTCTTCTTTAGGTTTCGCTGCTGCTGGCGCGGCTGCCGCTGGTGCTGCTGCTGGCGCGGCCATCATAGTGGGGGCAGATTTGATTGCTTCGTCAATTTTGACGTCGGCTAAAGAGGCAACCAGGGCTTTAACTCGTATTGCGTCGGCGTTTATTCCTGCAGATGTTAATACTTGTTTTAGGTTTTCTTCATTGATTTCTTTTCCTGCTTTGTGCAGGAGCATTGCAGCGTATACGTATTCCATATCTTTTCACCTCTCCGTTCGGGTATTTTAATCTTGTTTAGGCTTCTCTGTTGACGTAGCCTTTTCGTCTAAGGAGGGCAATCTAGTACTTAAACTTAGCATTTCCATGTTTGCTTTCCTTATCAAATCGATGATCGTTTCTTTGGTGGGTATCGCCGCGTTCATGGACAGGGCATATGCTTCTTGATGTGCAAGCTGCAGCATTGCAGGTGTAGTTTCTGGCGTCGGATACTCTATGCTTAGTGATAGGGCGAAGGCATCTGCGAATGCCGCTCCGATGTTCTTCATGGTTTCGTCCAAGTCTATTCTGAGCTGGTCTTGACCTATTATCAGACCTTCGTCGTACGCCACGTTCATGGCAAGTCCGCTTTCGACTGGTTTTATTCCTAGCTTTGACAGTACGCTTGCTAGTCTTTCGTCTATAGTTTCGCCTTTGCTGACTACCAGCGTGTCTCTGCTTATCCACACACTTCCGGATTCGATTCTCGTCGGCAAGTTTACAGAGTTTAACTGGCTTATTATTGGGCCTGGCGGTTGTCCAGTGTTTCCCGCGGGGATTATGACGTCGAAGGCAGCTGTGTCGCCCGACTTCGCTGTTGTTTTCACTTTGCCTTTTTCTAGAGCCAACGCGAGTTTGAACGGGTTCAAGTCTGTGAATAAATAGACGTTTGATCCGATCAAGTGGTCTTCAATCTTCTTAAGCTCCGGTTTGTCCTTGCAGGTTTCAATGGCTCGTCGCATCATCGTGTTCTTCAGAACTCTCATGTACACTTGTCCGGCAAGGTTCTTCTTGAAAGCTTGAAGCTGCGCGGCTCTGACTTTTTGGAGGCTGGCGATTCCGAGGACGTTGTGCTGGCTGATCAACTGTGATATCTCTTCGACGTCGCCGATCTTTTGCTTCAACACTTGCTCGGATGGCAGTTTTTCCCCTCCTTTACGACTTGATCCTCACAGGTGTTCCCATTGACGTTTTTATGGTGGCAAACTTGATATTCTTCATTCCTTTTTTAAGCTTGCCTTCAATAGCCCTCAAGACTACTTGAATGTTCTCGGTAAGTTCTTCCTCTTTCATATCCTCAGTTCCGATGCGACACTGAACCATTGGTTGGTTGCGCGTCCTCACGAGAATAGTTTTTCGATGCTTAGCCATTAGGAGGGCTATGTCTGCACCTGGAGGAACGGGTACAGGCATTTTTCCCCTAGGACCAAGAACTGGACCCAAAATCTTGCCTACTGTAGGCATTAAAGGAGCCTCTGCGATGAAAAAATCATTATCGGTTGCTATTTTTCGAAGTTCCCTTTTCTTGCCGGCCAAACCGTCAAGTTCGGCGCGTTCGATTACGTAGTCGGCGTTCGCCTTCTTTGCCTTTAGGGCTAGTTCACTCGAGCCGATAACGCATATCTTGTTTATCTTTGTGGTTGAGTATGGGAGTTCAACTATTTCTTGAATTTTGCCCTCAGACGATTTCATGTCAACGTCTCTAAGGTTCAGAATGAGCTCTACTGACTGGGTGAATTTTCTTTTTTCGGACTTCTCTTTCGCTTCTTTGACGGCTAAGAGTATAGTCTTTTGGTCTAAAGGCAACTTTGGAAGCCTCGTGCCATTGAGGGAATGGAATGCAGTTATAAAAATGTTCTCTTGAGCCTAGTTCTTGAATATCTCGTCGTATTTGCCCTGATCGATCTCTTTTTGCACTTCGCGTGGATCCTTGTTTTCAGCCGTTACGCCCATGCTTACGCAGGCGCCCAAGATCTCCTTTGTTGCTCCTTTCAGGTCTTTTGCCAAGAGTTCTGGGCGTTTCATCTTGGCTATGCGTACGACCTGTTCAATCTTGAGGTCCCCGACTTTTTGCGTGTTTGGCGTTCCCGAGCCTTTTTCAATCTTAAGCTCGCTCACGATCAAAGCTGATGTGGTCGGCGTTCCAATTGTGACTTCAAATTCTTTTGTCTCTGGGTCAACAATCACTTTTACGGGGACTTTCATTCCGGAGTAGTCTTTAGTAAGCTCGTTTATCTTGTTCACTATCAACATAACATTGACGCCAAGCGGACCTAAAGCGGGGCCAAGAGGAGGCCCAGCGTTTGCTTGTCCTCCAGCCACGAGCAGTTCCACAGTTTTTTTGTCGACCATTTAGTTTTCACTACTTTGAGTTCTTGATTTTTCAACCAATTTAACGTAATCTGAATTGACCGTTATCGGCAGGGTGAAAGTTGCTTCAAGTAGTTCCAACGTCACTTCAGCCTTGGATTTGTCGATGCGAGTTATCTTTGCACGCATGCCCTTGAATGGGCCGCCTGTGATTTCCACGATGTCGTTTTCGTTCAACTCTTCGATTATTGGTTTTCGGATGATGTATCTTTCAATTTCAGAAAAGCCAATCTGGCCTGGAATGCGCGAGCGCACGTGTTTCACGCCTGCGATGGCTTCCTCGACGTGATGTGGACCCTCAGATTCTACGAAGATGTATCCCCTTAGCACTTCAGGTACGAGAATGGCCTTTATCGGTATCTTTGCCATCGCAATTTTCGCGGCAACCAGTCTAGCCACGTTCTTCTCTTGTCCAGTCGTCGTTTTCACCGCGAAAATCATCGTGGCAGGCTCGTCAGGTTTCTCCATGGACGGCTACCTTTACCCTGAGTAACCTGGCTGCAGAACAGAAGATAACAGTTTGATTATGAAACCTATTATTCCGATTATACCTATGCCCAAGAGACATATCTTAATCGAAAGCCAGAGCTCATCTCTTCCCGGCTTGATTGATAGCCTCAGAGTTCGTGCACATTGAGCAAGGAATGATCTTAGTCCCATCGTTCATCGCACAATCAACATTTCAGATCCGATATAAACGTTGCTGTAAGAATGAGGCTCAAACGCGAACATTCACGTTTCTAGGGTTCAGACTTTCTGAAGGGGCAAACCGGCTTCATCAAGCATTTTGACGAGCGGTATCTTGTTCTCGCTTCGGATGCCCTTCCAGTCCAAGATTACTCGTTCGACCTTTTCCAGCGTCCGCTCCACGCATTGCTTGATCATTTCCAAGTCAAGGGCTCCGAGGGCATACTTTGGGATCATATGACCAAAAGCCAAATCAGAATTCAATGCCATCCGCGTAAACTTTGCGTTGTAGTGTGGGCCCCCTATGCCAAGAACCGTGTCGGCCTTTCGAGTATCAAACCCTGAAATCGCTTCAATCGCGGCTTGACCGACGACTCTGGCGGCCTTGAGATCATTCCATTCTGCGGCTGAGCTTCCTAGCTCAACAAACATTGATGGAACATCCAAGGATGGGCCGTGGTGGGTGCATTCGTAG
The DNA here is from genome assembly GCA_035623315.1 of Candidatus Acidiferrum sp. GTDB lineage: Archaea > Thermoproteota > Bathyarchaeia > Bathyarchaeales > Bathycorpusculaceae > DASPTR01. The sequence goes on from DASPTR010000150.1 coordinate 8,466, forward strand.
GACACGTCGTAGTCAAGCGGCGTTCTCTGCTTGAGGTCAGCCATCACACGTAAAGCGTTTCTCATGGCGTTCGCTGGAGAAATGGAGACTTTTCGAGGAAGACCGCCTAGTTCTGCCAAGCTGAGGTTGCCGGGTGTATGTACGGATAATGTCGGAGTTCCACTTTCACTGCTGTGTCTTGAGATAAAGACGACGAGTTCCAAATCTTGGAAGAAGCTTGTTAGATCTTGCGCTTTTACAGATTCTTCGTTCAATGTTATCAGCGTGACCATTTTTCCGTTCAAGTTGGCTTCATACGCTGGATTTCCTTGGAAGCTCTTGACCTCTTCAAAACTAGTGGTAGCTAGAATTTGCCTGGCAATATTCAGGCTCGCCATGTCTTTTCTGGAAGACACTAGTAGAATCATGTTTTTTCTTCTCTGGTGTAGCCTTGATGCCTGATGAATAGGTTTGTGTCAGTAAAAGCTTTAATCTTCGCCAGATTTGAGCTTAGGAACGGTGAAAACGTGCATCTTATCAACTTTGAGGATTTGACTGGGGACGAGCTCATTGGGTTAGTGGATACGGGCACAGAGGTTAAGCATGATGCGGCAAGATACCGGAAAATGTTGGACGGCAAGTCCTCTGCCTTGATTTTCCAGAAGACTTCTACCCGCACTAGAGTCTCGTTCGAGGTCGCTATGACACAGCTGGGAGGACATGCCCTCTTCATCGACTGGCGGACAACAAACTTTGCGTTGTCGGACATCTCTGATGAGACCCAGTATCTTTCACGTAACGTTGACTGCATAATGGCCAGACTGCTCAAAAACGCTGACCTGCGGAAAATGGCCGATGCTTCCCTCGTTCCAGTAATCAATGGGTGCGATGAGAAATATCATCCCAGTCAAGCAGTGGCAGACTTGATAACGGTCAAGGAGAGAAAAGGATCTCTGAAGGGAACGAGGCTAGTTTACGTTGGCATCCATAACAACGTTTGTAACTCGCTCATAGAAGGATGCACGAAGACGGGCGTCAATATAACCACGGTTACGCCGGTGTTTAATGAGCCCGCGAGGGACGAGAATCTTCTCCAGCAGGCTAGGAAGACTGGACTCTGGGAAACCACGCTGGACTTGAAGAAGGCGATGAAGGAAGCAGATTTCGTTTACACGGACACGTGGGTTGACATGGAATTCTTTACAGACCCGAAATTCGCTGCAGAAAAGAAAAAACGCGTCAAGCTCATGATGCCCTACCAAGTTAACAGAGAACTGTTGAAAGAAAGCGACGCTTACGTTATGCATGACATGCCTATTCACCGAGGATACGAGATCAGCGCTGACATGATTGATAGCCCAAAATCAGTGATTTATGAGCAAAGCGAGAATAGGCTGTACGCTGCAAAATCGATACTGCTGAAGCTGATGCAGAAGTAAATTTCAACTGCCTTCGAGAAGAAGAGGGCTGATCCCTCGTACTCTGGTTTAGGAAATAGCATGTGCTGCTGGAGGCACTTGAAGAAAATCCTCTCATAAGCTTCTACATTTTGAGAAAATGGTCACTTCAAGATCATGTCAACGAACTTGCTGGGATTAAATTCCTGCAGGTCATCATACTTTTGTCCTGTGCCAATGAATAGAATGGGCTTGTTGGTGATGTAGGTCACGCTCAGGGCAGAACCGCCTTTGATGTCCGCATCAACTTTGGTCAGTATAGTCGCGTCTATGCCAACACACTTGTGAAATTCTTCTGCCTGCATGACAGCATCGTTTCCTGTCAGAGAGTCCACCGTCAAAACGGTCAAGTCAGGATGGACTATGCGCTTTATTTTTTCCAGTTCACTCATCAGGTTTCGGTTTGTCTGCATTCTTCCTGCGGTGTCGATCAGAACGACGTCTATCCCATGGGCCTTAGCATGGCTTATCGAGTCATATGCCACGGCTGCTGGGTCTGCGCCGTACTGGTGTTTAATCATTTTCATTCCAAGTCTCTTTGAATGCTCTTCCAACTGTTCTATAGAGCCCGCTCTGTAAGTGTCGCTACACGCGAGAACTACCGAGTAACCATTGTTGTTGAGGAAGCGGGCAACTTTTGCTATTGTAGTCGTTTTCCCAGTTCCGTTTATGCCAACGAACATTATAAGGTACGGTTCAGTTTTCTTCCGCTTCTCATCAATGGCTGCTAACAAGTCGATTTTATTGTTCGCAATCATGACTTCAAGAAGCACTTCTCGCAGGTTCTTTTCGACGATTTTCTTTCGATCGTCAAGTCGATTGACTTGGACTCCGTCGAGTCGTTTTTCCATTTCGTTGCATATTCGTTCTGCCACTGGGAAGGCGACATCGTTCTCTGCGAGGTTCATCTTGAACTCTGAGAGCACGGGTCGTAAGTTCTCACCTTTGAGTTCGGTCGTTGTGACCTTGGTTACAAGCTTTTTAAGTCCGGTTTTGAGCTTGTCAAACATTCTCAGGAGGGGCCTCTTGTCTCATCTTCTCGACCTGCGACTCGATTTTCTCCCTGAGTTCCTTGGTTTTATCGATTACTTGAACAAACTGCTGCTGCATCGACATCCTATTTTTCTCTAATTCTTCCTGACGCTTCTTTATGATTTCTTTAGATTCGGGTAACGTCTTTTCAACGGAGACTCCGGCACCCATTCCAACGATAAGTTTGTCGGGACTCTCAAGCCTGGCTTTGATGTATGAGTTTCCGCCCATTGGAACCAGCAGTTCAGATCCTTCTCTCTCGTTTTCTAAGGCACTTAGCGTCATGCCTGCGTAAGTGAGGTCAGTTATGACTGCTTGTATCATGTTCAGTCTGGACTGCAATGCTTCGGCGGTCTGTTCATAGAAGCGCAGTTCTACAGTCATCCGGCGCAGTTCTTCTTCATCCTTGCTTGCCAACGTTCTCTTCTCCAACGACAAGTTTCTTCAGCATCGGGTTCGCTATCTCTTCAGAAGGAACCTCCTCGACATTGGCTATTTTTATGTGAAAACGTTTCACCCGATGTCTGCTCCCTAATTCAGCGTAAACCTTCTCCACTGCGTGTTCAGGCTTGTCCGCTAGTATTTCTTTCCTGAACGAAGTTTTCAGGTTTGGCTTGTGAATCTCACCTGTCACTCTGAAGACTTTCAATTTCTTCTTCCTCCTTTACCACATCCAAAGCGTTCCCGATTATAAACATCTCGGGTCCGGTTGTCAATGACCCAGCTATAGCTGAGTGGCTGTTGCAGACTAATCCAGTCCCGACGTATGGGATGCCGCAGTTGATGGTGCCTACGTCAACTGGAACTCTCAGCGTTTCCTCCAAGAGTTTCCGCTCTGAATCCTTCAGCAGAGGATGTGCAAGAACCCCTCTATTTGTTGCCACGGCCAAAGATCCAACGTAGGGGATGCCTGCAATCTCGCCCGCTACGGCTTCCACGCCTAGAGTATCTGAGATCTGTCTTATTTCGGACTCTTTCAGTCGCGGGTCAACGATCGCACCCTGGTCGTTTGCCAGCACCAAGTTGCCGTATGCCGTCTTTTTAGTCTCCATTATCGTGATGTTTCCTTTGAAAACAGATCTCAGAGTTTCCAACTCATCTTGCCTTACGAAACTGGGGAGAAGAATTCCTTTTGAGTTTGCAGAGGCAAGTGCACCGACTAGGACTGAGTCTCCGATCGTAGCGTGTACGAGTTTGACCTTTAGCCAATGCGCGAACAGTTCAGCTTTTCTGAGGGGAATCCACTTCGGAACTATGACGATGTTGTCTGTGGCCAGAGAATAGACGCCTATGCTTACGCTTCCGCCGAGGCTGGAGACGTAGATAGGCAAGGGCTAGTCTCCTTCGGCAAGATAAACAGTCACGTTACCTTCTTTATCCTTCGCGGCTCTCACGCGGATTTTTCGCGGAGGTTTTCCTATTCCCCTTGTCCAGATTCTCAGGTTGACTTCGTTGCTGATGATTAGTCTGCCTGGTTCTTCCTCTTCTTCGCCTTCAGCCTCTTTGCGGGCTTCGAGCTTCATGTGCTTGCTGATGAACGCTTTGAGTATCCGTACGGCCCTCGGCGCTCTCTTGTTAGCGGGCATGATCAACGCTTTGCCGAGGGGAACTGTGTAGACCCGTTCTTCAACTATTTCCTCTTCCTCTTTCCGTTTTTCGGGTTTTTCCTCTTCCTCAGTGGGAACTGCCTCTTTTTCTTCAGGCGACACTTGCGCCTCTTCAGGTTCGACGGTTTCTTCTGCGGTTTCCTCTAATTGCTCTTCTTCAGCGGTTTCTTCCGGCTTTGTTTCTTCGATGGTTTCGGCAGGCTTTTCCGGTTTCTCAGTCGTAGGCGTATCTTCTGCTTTCGTTTCTTTTTCTGTGTAGTCTTGTTTTGTCACGAGTCTTTCCTCCTAGGCTCTCAGTTTCCTTGATCGCCATTGTCTTCTCTTGGGATGTGTCCTTACTTTGCTGCCTGTTCGGCTTATGACCCACGTTGGCACGGCCTTCTTCTGTTTTCCTGCCTTTGCGAGTCTTAGTTTCTTTGCTGCTGGTTTGTTTCTGGCCATCTTCATTTCCTTCTTATCGTAGGTTCATGTTTGCGCGACTGCAGTTGCACAAGTATCTGTCTTAACTGTGTGTCTGGCAGGGGTACGGGTATTTTCCCCTGTTGTGCGAGTTGGATTAGTTGTAGTTCCAGCTGTTCAGTGAATTCGGGTTTGACCATCTTCAGGTTCGTGAGTCTTTGTCGAGCCTCTGGGGAGAGTATGTTCCTCAGAAGGTTCTCTTTCTGAATCTCCTGTTGCTTCTGCATTTGTTCGCTTCTCTGTTCATCGGACATTTGCCGTTGCAGCGCTGAAAGCTTCTTTCTGCGAAGCTCTTCAAGCTCGTTGTCGGACAGTTCTACTCACCCTTCTGGTACTTCTCCATTTCAGGAAGCCGTTTCGTCAGGTCTTTCCCGAGTTCTTCGGCCAATTCTTGCAGAAGCTTTCTACCGTCTTTTGTTACTCTTCTTCCACTTGGTTTGGACGTTTCAATCAAACCTGCGGTTTCTAACTGTTGAAGGGCTTTTCTTACTGCTGATCCGCCTGCTTTGGAAACGTGTTGCGGCATGCTGCCGTGCCTTTTTCCTCCGCCGTACTCGGCTCGCAGTTTTTCTATTCCTGCAGGCCCGTGAACGTATATCTTCCGCATTATTGCGGCACATCGAGTATACCACCAATCTGGTTCCTGCGGTTGCTTTTCAACGTGTGAGCCAGTTTTCGCCGCAATTGTCCATGATGGCGGGGTCACCGCATCCACGTTCTCCTTCAAATGCCTAGCTAGTCTTTCGATGAGTTTGGATGCGGGAACATCAGTGGGAGTTATCAAGACTCTTATCCTCTTGAGTTTGCGTTCAGTAAAATCTTGAAGCCAAATATAAAGGCTTTCACTTCTTGCGCTGCTTGTAAAGCATGAAGGTGTGCCCCCTGACTTCAACCAACGATGATCCTGTTTCTTCAGCGATTTTTGAGGCAATCTGTTTTGCTTCATACTCACCGAGGGCACCCTTCAAGATCTTGACTTTCACCATCTTGTTCTTGTCAAGCTGTTTCTCGACTTCTTTGATTAGATCTTCGGAGGCTCCTCCCCTGCCAACCCATATCGTCGGCTTTGCATAGCTGAGACTACGCTTAACGAAACGCTTTTTCCCATTAGTCAACTCACTCATGAATCGTGCTGCTCCTTTCTCTTTCTCAACTGTATTCGCATCTTTTTGCCACAGTTCAGACAGGTCATCACAACGTGAGGCTCTCGTTCCTGCCTGATGCGTACACGACAGTTGAATCCGGGCAACATAAAGCTTTTACAATGTCTGCATACTTGTCGTCTGTACTTTGTGGGCAGGCGAACCCGTGCTGCCATGGCTATTTTCCTTGCCAGATATACGTAACGCTGGGCCAGAGATGGATCTTCATCGCATATCTCGTTCGCCAAACGGAACAGAATTTGAATTCTTTGTCGAGCTATGCGGCGGATCCCAGCGTCCATGGACTTGCAAATCACTCCAACGAGCTAGACATTATCAACAAGATTAGCCTTTCCAAAGCAGATGAGCCGCATTTACGCCGGAAAATTGAATAGTCGTATGAAAAACACACTTTTTCTTTCTGCTTGTGATGGATGGAGAACAACGTGTAAACTGCTCAATGTCCACTTTTTTCTGTTGAAGGTCATGTAGACGCACTCACAACACTCACGTTTTCGACCCGAATAGAGGGCACCACTGCGTTCATGAATTGCTTGGAGTCGTTTCCCACTCC
>DASPTR010000151.1:0-2441 GCA_035623315.1 Candidatus Acidiferrum sp.
AAAGCATAATCGGAGGGCTCAAGGAACTTTTTGGAAAGAAGATCGACCTGTTTGAGGCCAATATGCACGCCTTTGAGGAAGGGATAAAATTCGCTGACGGACAGTCCGCGAATCAGATTCAGTGATTCAAATCGGTAGCGCGCGCTAAGGCCAATTGAAACATTGTGACTTTCGCGCATGTGGTCAACATAAGGTTGTATAAGCTTATCTTGCATGAGAAGCAACAATGAAGATATGGACATCTACAAGAATCCTCTGTATTATGAGATCGCGTTCAGCTTCTTTGAAGTAAAGAAGCAAATCGACACGTTTGAGTCGATAATCAGCAGATTTAGCAAGACAAAGGTCAAACGGTTTCTTGATATTGCCTGCGGACCAAGCTTGCAGTTGAGAGAAATTGCATCGAGGGGTTATGAAGCGGTCGGGTTGGACCTAGAGCCTAGTATGCTGAGGTACCTGTCTGAGAAAGCAAGTAAAGAGCACGTTCAAATCGAAACCGTACACGCTGATATGTCCAGCTTCAGACTGGAAAAGAAAGCAGATTTTGCATTCATTATGATGGGTTCCCTGGCTGTTGAGTCGAATAAGAAGTTCATGGATCATCTGAATTCGGTAGCTTGTTCCCTGAAAAGAGGAGGTCTATACTTCATCCAGAACAAGGCAATCGACTGGACACGATGCGCAGAGCAAAGCTGGATAATTGAAAGAGATGGAATTACAGTGAAGACGACTTACAGCTTCACGTATTGGAAGGACGTGTTGAACCAGATCTATACCGAAAGGGGTAAACTTGAAGTCAACGACAGAAGCCGAATAAGGAGATTTGTCAGCGAAGAAGATTTGAAATTCATTTTTCCGCAGGAATTCAAAGCACTGATAAAGCTCCACAACAAGTTCGAGTTTCTAGGATGGTGGGAAGGAACCGAAAGCACATGGTTCCTAGACAAGCCATTAGAGAAAACCAAAACTCCAAGCAACTTTAATATGGTGCTACTCAGAAGAAAGTGACCAAGCATCGCGAAGCCGACATGAAGGCTCCAGGTTCTATCCTCACCCTTCCCTGACACATGGAAAGACATAAGAGGACAAAAACTGTCATATAAACTGTTTTAACCTCGGTCTCTCGATCAGCGAACAAGGGAGCACGCATGCCAAAGACAAAGCAGAAGAAGGCATCTGAAGAAGAAAAAGAGAAAACTCCAAAGTCCCCAAGATCGCCTAAAGCGCCGAAGTCTCCGAAGCCTGAACCGATAACAGAGGAAGTATCCAAGCCTTCAATATTAGCAGAATCTCAGAAGCCTGAACCGATTACAGAGAAAATACCACTGCCCTCAAAGCCGACTGAAACCAAACCAAGAATAGAGGTCAGTGAGAAAATCGTCTATGTGGGTCAGAAACCAGTGAAGAATTATGTGATGGCCTGCTTGACCTCTTTTAGCGCAGGATCGAACAAAGTAGTTCTAAAAGCGAGAGGGCAGGCTATCTGCAAGGCTGTGGACACAGTTGAGTTGTTAAGACGAGCCTTCATGAAGAATGCACAGCTTCAGGGCATCAGCATAAGCACTGAGCAGGTGACGCGAGAAGGAGACAGAAAATCAAACGTCTCTGCCATTGAAATCAGCATAACTAAAGCGTAGACAAGGAATTTCAGTAACTCACCCGTTGTGTCTTTTAGGTAGAGGGCATCGTTAGCTATATAAGTAATCTTTTCTAACGCTACGTTCCGGTCGGCGATACAAAATGAGTGGCTATCCAAAAATCGTGATTACTCCACCAGGCCCTAAGGCGAGAGAACTCGTCAAAAAAGATGAAACTCTGATTTCTCCCTCATACGGACGGTTCTACCCTCTTGTGGTTGAATCAGGAAAAGGTTGCATCGTGAAAGACGTCGATGGAAACGAATTCATCGATTTCAACTCAGGCTTAGTTTGCCTTAACGTTGGACACAATCATCCTAAAGTAGTGGCGGCCATAAAGAGCCAATGCGACCGCTTCTTACATTACTCTAACACGGACTTCTACTACAGGGAAGTCGTCAACTTAGCGGAAAAGCTCGCGAAGGTTACGCCTGGGACACCCGACAAAAAGGTGTACTTCGGCAACAGTGGGGCTGAAGCGATCGAGGCCGCAGTGAAGATTGCAAAGTGGCACAGCCGTAGACAACTGTTCATTGCCTTCATAAGCGCTTTCCACGGACGCACAATAGGCGCTTTATCCTTCACCGCCAGCAAACCCACTCAAAGACGCTATTTCTTCCCGCTCATGCCAGGCGTAACTCATGTTCCCTACGCATACTGCTACCGATGCCCATTCCATCTGACATATCCTGAATGTCACTATTGGTGCGTGGATTTCATCGATGAATATGTCCTGCAGAAGTACGTGCCTCCTGAGGACACAGCTGCGATGCTGTTTGAATCTATTCAAGGTGAAGGCGGCTA
>DASPTR010000152.1:0-9803 GCA_035623315.1 Candidatus Acidiferrum sp.
GACCACGGGCAGTTTCTTGATTCTCATTTGAAACATCAACTTAACGGCTTCACTGAGGTCCATCTTGGGTTCAGCAATAATCAGTGGACTCGTCATGATATCTCTGACTCTTACTTTGGAGGCATCCTTTCCTTCGGCAACCACTCTCTTCAGCAAGTCTCTCTCTGTGAGAATCCCTGAAACCTTGCCGTTTCGAATAGCGATCAAACAGCCGATTTCAAACTTATTCATTACGCCAGCGGCTTCTATGATCGTCACGTTGGCATCTATCTCTATTACCTCCTTCACCATAACGTCTTCAACCCTCAAAGTTATCTCAGCTTCCTTCTCAATGGCCCCTTCAACATTCTCTTCGCCTTGAGATGCTTGCGTTTTTGACAGTTGATCCAGATTCATTCTTCTTCAATAACTCCTGGCGAATCACAAATTCGAATGAGACGAATGTGAAAGAAAAGGTAATTAATCTTTGTGAATTACAGATATGTGACTTTCTAACGTGGTATTTGAGTCAAACTTGAATACGGAGTACGCTGGTGCAGGCCGTTTGCGTTTTTTCTCGCATTAGCTTTATTACAGGAAATCCTTCGAGAGCCGAGGACTTTGAAATTAAGTTTTAGGGCTCTTCTTCAATCCAGCGTGCAGAGAACGAATGAGCCATCGACACTCAAAAACTAAAATGGAGGACACTCTTATTTTCATCTGATGGGGCCAGAAATGAAGGAAGTTGGTTCAAAAATGGGAGTTTACGTGGTACCTTTGACGTTACCTGTGTCTCTTGAGCCTAAGAGAGGACAGTTGGAGCAAACGCTGTTGGATGCTCAAAAACGCATAGTTGAATTCGCTGGACAACATGGCTGGGGAGATCTTGTGATAGAAAGTTTCTTTGATCGCGCTAGGATTTTCGATACAAAAGCGGATTTCGACAGTGCCCTTAGGGACATCGCACAATTGCCCGTCTCAACTGTTTTTCCGAAGACTTACAGTGCCGTTCTGGAGTGCAGGGTGTTGATGGCGGTGTCACCAGAACGTTATGCAGAGAACTATCCTGAAGGTATCGAAGAAAACTCTTACGAGAAACTGTTGGCTCATGAAATTGCCCACAGATTACACGTCAGAATCTTGGAGGGCAATGAGGAAGCGATGGGGCCAATTTGGTTCTTTGAGGGATTTGCAATCTACGCTGCAGAGCAATTCAAGGAATTCACTTACGAACCGACGAAAACCGAGATTCAAGAAATCTTGCGCAGCTCAGAGCGCAGAAGCTACAGGAATTATGGTGGAGTTTTCCGTTTTTTCGCCAAAAAAGTCGCTGTAAGGGAGATGATCCTGCATGCGGCAAAAGAAGATTTTCAGGGGTGGCTACTGAATCTCATTTCCTCATGAAATCTGCTGTGTTTGAATGCTGTTAACGGTAAAGCTCTAATAGTGTTGCAAGAGTGTTCAAGCGCGGATTAGTTAGTGTGTCGTTTGCCCTTTGTAGGCCGTGTAGCTGATGTATGGCGCTTGGATGTCATGTTGCCAGTAGATGCACAGTATTTCACCGCGGTGATGGATCTCCTCTTCAACAACGTGCATTAGGACGTCTTCAGTCACATTTCGGTTGATGCTTCCGTCTCTTCCTTTGTACTCGAACATGCTCTGGAGTTTTTGATTTGTGAGTTTCTCCAAGTACTCGTTTGTCTCAGCCTCTACTATGTCAGCGTATTCTCGGATGGAATTTACGTCTGCGTATTTTGCGAATGAGCCTCCGTAGATTCCTTCAATATCCTTTCCGCTCAAACGTCTGATCCAGAAGTGCTCAGCCTGTAGACTGTGAACGAATATGTCTCGGATGGATTCAAAGCTGGCTCCAACGCTCTCTACGACTGTTCTCCAAGGGATTTCTTCCATGCTCTTCAACAGCCTACGACGCGAATACCAGTTGTATCCAAAAAGATCTTTGATATTCAGATCTATCCCCCTCGAAAAGGTACTGTGTTTCTTTCTAATAACGTTTGTCAGGACGTGCCCGGTTTTAAGTTCGCAGATTCATGTGTAGCGCACACTAGAAGGGGAATCTGCCTCCGAAGCCTCTGCGTCTGCCATATTGTTGTTGCTGTTGCCATTGTCCTTGTTCTGGGAATCTGGAAAGGTGTTCGTGAATGATTTTCCATGCGGAGTCTTGCTTTTTGAGGACAGTGGTGACACGCGAGGTAACATTGAACTGTTGATTTCTCATAGTTCCTTTGTAGTGTAATGTGAAAGTCGCGACAGCTAAATCGCCTATGAGGTTGGCTTTGAAATCAGTCAGTTCGTAAGTGCAGTCTGAGAGAACCTTGTAAGCTGAAACTTCGTTCTGGAGTGCCTGTGCACCTTCCTGTCGCTGATACGGAGGCCAATCATCATACTTGGTGTAGCTCGCATCCACTAGTGTTTTCAAAGTGGCTTCATCCTTGCTTTTCAACGCTTCAAACCTCTTCACCACAGCGCTCTTTACATCATCCTCCCCAGTCAACACCAGTTTAGTGCCACAATGACCACAGAAAATGTTGTTGTCCACGTTTTCAGTTCCACAATTCGGACACTTTGTCATTTCATTTCGCCGTCTCCGACTGGAGTGCAGCGGATTATTAAGAAGTTTGCCAGAATTAGACCATATTCATATCATGTTCTAACGCCCGCGATCATGCATGAAGAAATCTTGCAGAAGACCGAGATGTTATTTCAGAAATCCCGTTCGTATTCTGCGTTTATAAAGGCCTAGTGGCGCGCGCTGACCTTTCCTGCGCTCGTGTGTTTGCCTACATGTACCACGTGCATGTGTGAATGACATTGATAGAAAACATGGGTATAGGTGAGTATGCGTGTCCGCGTGTGTGTCTGAGTGTTTTAGTGGTAGCAGTTACGTGAGAGGCGGCGTGGTTATGTTGAGGCAATGACTTTTCCGCAAAACCAAAATTTGCTATAGGCTTCCTACGTAGGTATAGGTTCTTGGCACATTCATCGCTTTGAGTGTTGTGTAGCGACAGTAACCATCAACGAGTTGGTAGTCTTCTTCTCGTACAATCAAGGGCGAAAGAACAACTGCCCCTGCCTCAAGATTGTGTCGAAGTTCTGCACTTCTCTTTTCAAGGCTCCTTGAAAAAACGTAGCCTCTTTCATGGTCTGCGTAGTTCATAATTTCAGGGTCTAGCTTTATTCGGGTCATATCTAATATTTCCAGATGCCATTTGCGTCTTGCAAGAGTCATCAGCCACGGATCATCTTTAGGGTCTCGATGCTCACTTCTTGCATCTCGTTCCCATTCTTTCCGAACCTGAGAATTTACAAAATCATAGATTGCAGTAGGGTCACTAATCACCCAGTAGGTAATTCCTTCAAGTCTACGTACGGGTGTGCTCGTTGAACTCCCCCGATTGCGGTCTTCCATATCTCTTCAATGAATCGATGATTTCAAATCGGCTATAACTCTTCTGCAAAATCGAGAATGGCCTCAAGCGCGCTGGTTCAAGAGCTACTCTAAAGCAACTATTAACAGATTTCCAACGGATAACTCGGTTAATAACAATGAAAACAACGATATTCAAGGTCTTTGGTGGGCCGGACCGGACTCGAACCGGCGACCTTCTGCACGTCAAGCAGATGTCCTAACCGAGCTAGACTACCGGCCCCCGAGATAGTCTACTACTTTCTTTTCCTGTATATAGCCACTTCGTCCTTGTCGCTGTAGCTTACGTACTCAAAGCCTGCCTCGATTAGTCTGTTCTCTTCTTCAGGATTTCTGGCGTGGAACAAGTGTTATTGGTCGTTTCAAAAATTTGCCAGTTGGGTGTAAAGATCCGTGTTGTTCGAATTTTTTGTGGCACGCGCCAGACCCAAAAAGTGTATCCATGGAACGTTATTTGAGGAAAGTTGATTATCTACCAAGACATCACACTGTCTGCTAAGGAGTAGCTGCATTGATAGAGACTGATGGCCTAACGAAGAAGTTTGGAGACCTAACAGCTGTAGACAACCTTACTCTACAAGTTGATGATGGTGAAGTTTTCGGTTTCCTTGGACCGAACGGTGCAGGAAAAACCACCACCGTGAGGATGCTTTGCTGTCTGATCTCAAAGAGTAGTGGGAACGCAAGCATAGGCGGCTATGAGATAGGAAATAAGGAGGACTCGCTCAAGATCCGCAAGATCATCGGTCTAGTTCCCGACAACGTTGGACTATCTGAACACCTGAGCGCTTATGATAACCTAGATTTCTACGGAAAAATATACGATTTCCCAGATGCTGAAAGAAAAAGGAACATTCAACGTTTCCTAGAAATGTTGGGGCTTTGGGAAAAGAGAAACGTTTTGGCCGGTACCTTCTCGAAGGGTATGAAGCAGAAACTAGCTATTGCCCGTGCGCTTATACACGACCCAGAGGTTCTTTTTATGGATGAACCTACTGTGAATCTTGACCCTGAATCGGCAAAAACAGTAAGAGAATTCATCCTTGAATTAAAAAAAGAGAAAAAAACAATATTTTTGAACACACACAATCTAGATGAAGCCCAAAAGATTTGCAATAAAATTGCAATCTTAAACACCAAGCTGCGCGCGATAGGAGCGCCTGATTATCTTGAACAAGCTGTCAAGGGCAGAAGAACCGTTATCACCTTGGAACAGACAAACGATAAGATTCTCAACGCCATAAGCAAGCTCTCACTGAAGAACCTTGAGCATCAAGATCGCACGTTATCTTTTGATGTAGCGAACCCAGATAGCGAAAATTGGAAAGTTGTCGAAGCTATTGTTTTGGCTAGTGGTCACGTCACCAAGGTTGACGTTGTTGGTTCAACATTAGAGGATATTTACTTGAAGCTTGTGAGGGAATCAACATGAGATTATCCAAAGCATGGCTCGTTACCTCAAGAGATTTTAAGATATTTAGGAGCCAAAAAAATATTTGGTACTCGATCATCGTTTTCCCAATATTAATTTCAGTTCTCTTTCCACTCATACTCGAGTATGCTGGACGACGAAGCGGCGGGCTCTCACCTGCAAATCTTCCAAACCTATTAAATTCACTTTCATTCTTCATCGTCATCGGAGCGGCGTTCATTCCACTAGGAATTGCTTCTTACAGCATAGTGGGCGAAAAAATTGAGAAGAGCCTAGAACCGCTCCTCGCGACACCTCTCACAGACGGAGAGATCTTGCTTGGAAAAGCAATTGCTGCACTGTTGCCTGCTCTAGTTGCAATGTATGCTGGAGCGGCATTCTTTATGGTTGGCGTTGACGCGGTGACTTTCGGGAAGCTTGGCTACAATTACTTTCCAAACTGGACATTTGGCGTTTTGCTGCTGGTCCTAGTTCCCGTTGCGGTTGTTATGAGCGTGTTATACAGCGTCATCGTCTCATCGAGAGTTAACGACGTACGCAGCGCCAGTAGTTATGGGATACTAATTTTCTTGCCATTTATGGCAATCTATCTTGCTAGCGAAACACGCATAATAAGTCTAGACATAAACGGGATTCTCATAATCGCCGGCATTCTTTCCGCAATTGACATCGCTCTTTATTTCCTAAGCACAGCAGCTTTTCAACGAGAGGAAATACTAACAAAATGGAAGTAGCAAAATCGGAAGTAACGATGAAGGCCCAAAAGTGTCTTGGATATGGAACATAAAGTTGCGACTCCTCGTAGGGGGCCTAATATTAATTGTTTTAGGCCTGGCCCTCTACCTGGTAAGAGGCATAGAAGCTACGCTAATATTGCCCGTCGTTGGAATAGTTTTGCTCATCGTTGGAGTTCTTTGGAAGCCCCGAAAAAAAGCACCGATCTGATCACCGTAGAACTCGCGATTTTGGCAGGACAAGTCAACAATGGGATTTGGAGCGCCCATAAGAGACCTTTCCAATATTGTTGAGCCACCCGCCCGAAACAAAAAATGCGTAGCCGATTTCAATGGAGTTCCGAAATTAACATGCAAGAAAAGAAAAAACGAGTTGCGGAGAAATCTCCATTGAGAGCATTTGGCGGAAGTATTTTGAAAGAAAAAAGTTAGGAGAAGGTCTTCCCGAAGTCTAAGCATATTATTACGAGGTCTTTCATGTCGATCTTGTTGTCGCCGTTTAGGTCGTAAGCAGAGTTCCAACCTGGGCTTGCTGGTGATCCTGGGTACAAGAAGCCTGGGCCGATGTCCCCGTACCTCTTGGCGATTAAACTTATGTCCGTGATGTTGACCACTCCAGTTCCGTAGAAGAACGGTTTTGGATGCCCTGAGACTGTTATAGTGATAGTGTTAGATTGTGCCGTGGTTGAGTTGCTGTCCGTTACTTTTAGGTATACATTGTCTGAGCCTGTTGCATTGGGCGTGTAAGTCCAACTATTCGACGTTGCGCCTGCATATTGAGTCGAGTTTAGATACCATTGATATACTGTGTATGGTTGTACGCCTCCGGTGACACTTGAGTTGAAGAGCACTGGTTGACTTAGAAAGACCAATGTTGAAAGTGTGCTTATGGAAACTGAGAGCGGACTCGGTCCTACGGGTGTGGGTCCAATAAACAGGTAACTTCCATCGTACGTAGCAAAATCAATGTTGTTCAGGTTTGTGTCTAAAACAAATGTGTTGGCGGGATACTCAGTCGTAATATCGAACTTGCTGCTGAAGTTGCCCGAACTCGGCACAAGCAGAATCTTGAATTCTGCCCAGAAAAGACTCGCGTCTTTCGGTCCTGTGATACTGTCTACGCCCAAGCAACTTTCACCGGCTAACACGCTGCCGTTTCCTAAAGAACTTGTATCTATGGTTGGCCCAGCTGGCACAGTAGTGTGCCCCGCAAAATAGCTGCTTGTGATTCCACTTGTGAAGGCTGCCGCGATGCACTGAAGCTGCGTTCGGTTATAGTGCAGGCCGACCTGATAGGAGAATATGGTTTCGGTTAAGTTAAGCCACACTGTGACATTGAATTCTGTGCCTACGGAAGCGTTTGATGTGTTGAAAACTGTGGATGGGGGTTCAACCCACATGGCATCTGCATTATGTGTTTCAGGTTGTGCCCTCACCAAAATCATTGGAAAACTTAGAAGCAACATGGTGACGAGAAAAGCTATTCCTATTGTTATTGTTTTCATTTGCTCTCCCTTCCTTTGAGAATGAGGAAGATGACGTTATCGCCTTTAAACGTTCTGGAACATTGTTCTACACTTCAAGCATGCCCACATGGCTTTTCTCCAGTGCGCATGATATTTGAAGTCCCACACCAAGCTTTCCTGTGTGTGCACACGCTAAATAAGGTATCAGTTTCTTTTCATTGGTTGGACAGCATTTCACGCGCGCGCTATAGCTGCTTCATCTTAGTAGTTTCTTAGATTGTCTGAATTGCAGCAGATGTTGCCGAGGATAAAGCGGCCTTTTGCTTCGAAGTGAGTGTGTGTCAGTTGCTTTTCATGTAGGCTGATGTTTTTTCATAGAGTTTCTGGAAGTGTTCCCCGAATGTTTTGTCTTCTCTTTCTTTTCTCACGGTGAGTATCCAAGGCTCAAGCCTCTTCCAGTTTGAGATTATGTCTCCGCCTAAACGATCAACTATCACGTCGATTTCAACGAATTTCTTGTTCACTAGAAAACCGACTTCTTCGAAGAAAGCTTCAACCCTGTAGGGATACTCGCTCACTTCAACATTCGCCTCCACTTCGGCCTTGTACTTTTCGTAATCATCAAACTGAAACTCTCTTTCTACCCATCTGAAAGCTTTCCGAAGCCCTTCACTGTCCGCCCAGTCAAACAGCTTGAGAGAAATCTCAAGATCCCTATGCTGATCCATGTGCCTCAGCTGAAGAAGAATAAACACAGTCGCAGAAACACCTGCCAAAGCAGACAGAATAGCCGTCCACTCGATGATGGTCACCATAAACGATTCCTAAACCACAATCAGTTGCAATCACAATCGCTTATTAGAGTTTCACCGTCACAAACCAAAGTCAAGAGCAAAACCACATCAAAAAGCGGATGAAACCCGCTCGAGCCTTCCAGAGCAACTCGAGCTCCGAACACGGGCATTTATAGGAAGCATCACAAGTACTGACTGAGGCGAGCGACTTGAAGAGGACAGCTGAGGATCACAAGCGTAGAAGACATATACTGAACGTGATTATGTGGTTCTTGGTCTTGACTTTTCCGATATGGCTCATCTGGATATCGGCATTGTCAATCGAAGGGACAACACACGCACCAATAGAAATCTACCTGATACTTATGATAGCGGCGTATTACGTTGTTTTTGCTTATGTTCCATACATAGGCATCCCGTGGCTTCTAGTCGTCATGTTTCTAGCAGCATTGGAAATAAGAAAAAGATGGATAAGCAGGCGAATTCGCAACGCAGAAGAAAAGGCAGCTCCGGCAAAAAACGTGAAAACTGCTTCACCTAAGCAAAAATGAAGATCAGTGCCTTCCGGTTTCTTCAGGTCTCCCTCTTCGTCTCCTCGGCAAATACGCTCAAAGAGACAACAGGTCTTCATAAGCTGATCGTTTTAGGCTTTGGCCTCAATTCTAATTTCACCTTGCAAAATGTGACCTGCCAAAGCTATCTAAAACGTTGGACCTACGGATAGAGACGGTCCGGGAACATTAGAAAAAAGGATGGGGGTTTATGAAGCGGTTTGTCCAAAGTTTTTCATGAGTATAGCAGCGTCCAATAGGTCTACCTTGCCGTCTCCGTTCAAGTCACATGCTGCGTTCCATCTTGGATTACCAGGAGATGATCCGAACGCTTTTGCAAGAATAGCAAGGTCTTTGATGTCAACCTTGCCATCACCATTCAGGTCACCTATCAATGCTTCTGCTCTAGTCAACTGCACGTCGAGGGCAAGCAACGAAAAGCCTAAGACAATCACAGATAGCAACATTATAGAGACTAGTCTCTTGGGCAAATATCTCCCTTCTCCTGAAAAACCATGACAATCCAGTAGGTAATAAACACTTAGGGAAAAATCTTCTATAACAATGTTACCACATTAGAACTGATCGAAAACACACACGCACAAAAACAGGTGAAAAAACAAGAAAAAACGTTTTAAGACCGAGCCAACTAGTTGAGCTTGCCCATTGGTGCCGGGCCAAAATGCCGGGATAACAGCCGAAAAAATCCGACGTCCCGTAGGCAGAGTGGATAATGCGCAGGCCTTGAGCCGAAGAACATGCGTCACCACACAATGTTCCAAGCATGAAAGCCTGTGGACTTTCGAGTCCGCGCGGGTTCGAATCCCACTCCCGGCGCCATCATCCAAATCCTTAATCAGCAAAAGCCGCGCACCTCCAACTTCAACCACAAATATCCGCAAGATCCCAACCGATTCCTCACAGAAACCCTCACCCGAAGCCCCCTCTTAATACGATTCCACCGCTGAAGCAAAAAAAACTCAAGCGTTCAAAAGCAGGTTCAACCGACAGACCCAGACAGAAAGACCTAAGCCCAAAAACCGACCTAGGAGGGGGGTAGGTGTATCTTCGGATGTTACAACATCCCAAGATACAGATAGTTTCCACCACGAAAAAACCGACCGATGATAGGGTAGGTGTATGTTCGGATGCACAACATCCCAAAATACAGATACTTTCTCGGAAAACCTACCTAGAGGGGGGGTAGGTGATGTTCGGTTGCACAACATCCCAACATTGCTGAAGAACGCTCAACTCCAAAAACCGACCGATGATAAGGGGTAGGTGCATGTTTGGATGCTATAACATCCCAAAACTGCAGGTCAGCAAGTTTCTCAATGCAGAACGAAACTGAACCGCTTACTGGACGTTAGGGTCTCACGCATTCTGCTTTCGGGCG
>DASPTR010000153.1:0-8731 GCA_035623315.1 Candidatus Acidiferrum sp.
CGGACTCTTTTCATTCCATTCATCCCTTATCAATATTTCTCCTCTGTACAAATCCCTGTACACATCATCAAAACTCTTCCGAGTATATTCTGACAGGTCAGTTATGTACTCCTCTCTGTCTTTCTTCAAATCTTGCTCGAAAGTCTTTCCGCTCTGCATTTTCTCTTGAAACTTGTGAGAGGATTTGCCCATACTATCACTTCAACAACGTATTGGGTTATCGATAAAAAAGACTATAATGTTTCCGCAAAACCTCCAAACCGAGTTTTTGGGTTTGGGGAAAAGTTATAGCTGAACCTAACAGAATGTTGAATCAGCCGATAAACCGGGTTGGATGTTTCAATGGGCATTTACGAGCACAGAACCAAGACTTCAAAGCCATTCATTTACTTCTGGGAAATGATGATTAAGAAGAAAGGGCGAAGAGAAAGGGCACGCTATATCCTGAAGCCTGTAAATGAATACTGCAAGAACGCAAAGAAGATACTGGAGATAGGGTGTGGACCTGGAGAGGTCTTAGTTAATCTTCCAAAGAGATACTCCATCTACGGTTTGGACATTACGAAAGACTACATTGAAGTCTGCAAGAAGAAAATCCCAAGAGGAAAATTCTTCGTTTCCAGCATGCACAACTTCAAGATTGACGAGAAATTCGACGTCATATTCTCCGCCAACGATGCAATCAACTTTCTGAAAGACTTCGACCAGTGGAAATCCACGTTCAAAACGGTAAGCGAGCATCTCAACAGCGATGGACTTTTCATCTTTGACGTCTTTACCCCAAAAATGTTGAGGGACACGCTGCGTTGGCGGGAGAAAATCAAGAAGCTTACCGGTTCACGGGCGACTATATTCAGGAAATTTTCGGGAGGATACGAGGATGACACGGGCATAGTGAAAGGCAATACGCTTACTTGGGATGAGAAAATCTTGGAAAAACTACCAAATAGGCTTTACCAACTCCACGAATACAAATTCATCGAAAGAATATACCCTGTAGCAAAAATGAAATCTGCTCTCACTGAGCACTTTGATATTCTAGAAAGCAATTTCAGGGAAAAATGCAGAGTGATCCTGTTCGTTTGCAGAAAGAAACGAGATTCAAAGGATATTGCCGAAAAGCCATAGCTGAACTGAAGTTTTCAAGTCTTAGTAGTTTCTGGCGGTTGCTTTTGCAGGAAAATCGCCATTCTGTACTCGTCACTATACTGACCTTTATAATATTTCTCTTCGCGGAGTTTTCCTTCTATTTCGAAACCTGCTTTCTCGTAAATATGGACGGCTCTATCGTTGACAGTATCTACGCTAAGAGAGACTTTTGTTAGTTTCTTCATTCTGGCGATATCAAGCATATGCTTCAGCATTGCCGAGCCTACGCCCATGTTTTGATAATCATCATGCACGGCTATACCCAGCTCACCCTTATGTCTGAAGACTTCCCGCTCATTGAACCCAAGTGATACCGAGCCAACAATCCGTTGCTCGTTCTTCTCCTCAATTACGGCAACAATCGTTAGGACTTTGTCATAATCTATGTTGCTTGTCCATCTCTCTATTCGTTCCCTAGTGAACGGTGGAACCAAGTTTGACACAGTTTTCTCTGATAACGTCGTGAACATTTTCCACAGCATTTCAGTGTCCCCAGACTGCACTGGTCGAAAGTCTACCCTCTTGCGATCTTTTAGTATGAACGCTTTTTCCCATTCACTTGGGTAGTTCATTTTCGTGCCTCAATACTCGATACTCTGTCTTGCTAACCACATAAAATGCTCGGGGTCTTTGTAGAGACCTTCATTCGCCTTGTGCGCGCGATGTATCTAAGAAATGAAAAATCAAATTGGATTCCAAGAATCGCGCGGTGCTAGCGTGACAAAACAATAGCACGCGTTTATGATATTGGCTAGCGCGCGTACTATCATAGGTTCCAACGCTTAGAAACTCACGTGCAATTTCTTTATATGGTAATTCATTGTCTAACTTAACCTGCTGAGAGAAATCTGCAGCGTGAGGCTTGCCATACGCAAGGCAAGGAGTTGAAAGGAATCGTGAAGATTGAGGTTGATTTGGGGGCCAGTTCGCGTGCTATGGCGTTTTATCCGATGCCTGTTGTTCTGGTCGGGGCGAACGTGAAGGAGAAACCGAATTTCTTAGCGATCGGTTGGTTTGTGAACGCCGGTTACAAACCGCCGAAAGTGGCAGTGGTGCTGAACAAGGCGCACTACACGAACCAAGGCATAAAGGAGAACGGAACATTCAGCGTATGCATTCCTTCAGATGACATGATAGTGGCCGCCGATTATTGTGGGCTATTCTCAGGCGCCAAAGTGGACAAGTCAAAAGTTTTCGAAGTGTTCTACGGCAAGCTGAAGACCGCACCTATGATTACAGAGTGTCCAGTGAACCTTGAGTGCAAACTGGACAAGATGGTGGACAATGGCCAACACGAGATGTTCATCGGAGACATCATATCCACCTACACGGAAGAAAAGTACCTGACAGACGGAACTCCCGATCTTCAGAAGACTAAACCATTCATACTAGCCGCGCACGGATCGAGCGCTGGATATTACACGCTAGGCGAACCCAAATGTGAAGCCTTCAGTATTGGCAAAAACTTCAAGAACAAATGAAAGCGCGTGCGTTTGGGTTTGGGGTTTGGGTGGAAAAGTTACAGCCAAACTGAAACAGGTAGGTTCTGTAAGGTCTCTGAAATGATAAAGAAAATCGGTCACATAACGATTCTTGTGAAAAATCAAGATGACGCTTGTAGGTTTTATACAGAAAAACTCGGCTTCATAAAGCGTGACGACACTTTCTTTGGAAAAAACATGCGTTGGGTAACTGTTTCACCAAAAGGACAGAAAAACTTGCAACTGACTTTCGTCAATGCAGACAGCATAGAGAAACTTGCCGCACTAGGAAAACAAGCTGGAGACCATGTTTTACTTACGATAGAGACGGATGACTGTTTGAAAGATTACAAAAATATGAAGTCTAGAGGGGTGAAGTTCTATGGAAAACCTGAACAACGACCTTACGGCACCGAAGTCGTATTCGAAGACCTCTACGGCAACCTCTTTGACCTAATACAAAGACCAAAAACCGCAAGCCCTTAACACTTTTTTGTTCTTAATTCATTTTCCTGTTCTACGCTTTCAACAGCGCGTTAAGGATTCTGTTCGACGAAAGCCGACCAGCTCAAAAATGGTGGCTCCTTGTCGAATTGCCACATTAATGCATTCAGTTCTCCCATGTGGTATGCGTCTTCAGTCGCTACAGTGATCAGAACATCGCTGACTCTCAATGGAAACGATGGTCTCCAAGGCAAGGCGACTTTTCTGTCGAGTTCGCTTCCTGTTACTGTCTTCAAATATGCATCTACATTCTTTTCCACGTCGTCAACTCGTCCCTCAATCTGATGCATGTCTAAGAATTTTCCATAGTCATGCGACACCCATTTTCCTTTCTTGCCCTGTACGATATGGTTTATGAGTAGGTCTTCTGCGTCAAGAGCATGCAGAAAAATGTCTCTGATCGAGGGAAAACTTGCTCCTCTATCTTTGACGACTTCGTCCCAGGGCAACTCACCTATTATCTTCAGGTATCTCCTTCGAACGACATGAGTGTATTGAATAAGTTTCTTGCTTTCCATGTTTTTACCATCAGACAAACGAGGGCATCCCAGTGGTGATAAACTTTGTGTAGCACGCGCCCGAAGAATAGGCGCCTGAGCCGAGCCCGATCAGAATTATGGTAAGCGCCTTAACTTGTCGGTTGTGCATTCTTGTCCAGCCCGAGCCTCTTCAGCAGTTCGAGGTACCTCGGGTCGGTGCGCACTCTGTCCAGGCTAAGATCCCATTGAAGGTCCGAGAGCCAACTCTCTCTCTGGGAGTATGCTCGTTCGAGCCACTCGAAGCCCTTGTCGACGTCGTCCAAGAAGAAATTGAGCTTTGCGATTCCGATGCCAGTTGCCATCGTTAGGGCTCCCTTAAGATTGGCCTCAAGTTTGGGGAGGAGCCTCCTGACGGTCTCCTTGTCGCCCTTGAAGTACGCTTTGTCCACGTCGAAGTAGGTCCTTATGCCTGGCGCGATGGTCTGGTAATATCTTGCAGCCGCCTCCGCTTCCTTGTCCATCTGGTCGTACATCTTCATGCTTCCGTACACAGAGAATAGGGTACCGTGAGCGCCCTCATCCCCAAGTTCAATAGCGATCTTTAACTCCTCGGCAGCCTTGCTGAATTCCCTCGTCGAGCAGTAGTAGTACCCGAGGCAGCGAATGATTATCCCCGAGAGTGGGTCAAGCTCGACAGCCTTCTCTATCTCCCTAAGGGCCTCATCCCACCTCAGCTCAGAACGCAAGAACATTGAGTACGACTGGTGGGCCGTCGCGTAGCTCGGCTTCAGCTCAATCGCCTTCCTGTACTCCTCCTCAGCCCTGCGACGATTGTACTCGTCCTCGTATACGGCTCCCAAGGTAGCGTGCGCCTCAGCCAACGACGGGTCAAGCTGCAGAGCCTTCTCCAACAGTGCCTTGGCCTTCGCCAAGTTCTCTTCCCGGTCGATGTACCAGTTGCTTCGGATCACGAGCGCGCAGTCCGCCTGTCCGACGTAGCCGAGGGCGAAGCTGGGGTCCTCGTGCACGGATAGCTCGAAGTATTCCTTCGCCTTCTTGAGGTTCTCTAAGCCACGTTTATTCCAAAGGTTTCTTCCCCTCAGGTAAAGAGTGTAGGCGACTGTGCTCTCCGTAGATTTCCTTTCCACACGCTCCTTCTCCGAAGACAGGATTCTGACCCTCAGCACGTCGGCCACTTGCTTCGCTATGTCGCTTTGGACTTCGAGGATGTCATCTAGGTTCCTGTCATAGTTCTGGGCCCACAGGTGACTATCAGTTGCCACATCGACGAGCTGGGTGGTAACCCGTATCCTGTTGCCTGCCTTCCTGAAGCTCCCCTCGAGGACTGACCCAGCCTCTAGTTCCCTGCCTATCTCCTTCACGGCCTTCTCTGTCTTCTTATAACGCATAATGGAAGTCCTAGAGATGACCCCGAGGCCGCTAATCCCTGACACAGTAGAGATAATTTCCTCCGTCATGCCGTCTGCAAAATATTCATCGTTGGGGTCTGGACTCATGCTGACAAAGGGCAAAACTGCGAGCCTATGCTTATCGAGAACAATCTGTCCAGTCGTCGATTCTTGCGGCTTAGCTTTCGGCACTTTTCCCGAGAGCCAGCCTTTAATGCCAACACCCTTGTCTTCAGAGGAGTTCATACGACACCCTTTTTGGAACCACGGCTATTCTTTCTTCAGAGGCAGTTCGTCCTTCAGATACGGCTGGTTGCTCATCCGCTTGACTCTTAGAAACCGTTCTCCTTCTTTCTCGCAAACATTGATCTCTCCATCGAAAAGATCCGACACTGCTCGCGCTTCTTGTGAAGGATGCATCTCGGGATCCATCACCCCAAGGATTGTGAACCCTTCTGACTGGAGCTCTGGAATGAGTCCTGCAAGCCATCTTCTAGCGGGCACCGCGTGATGCTGTAGAAGAACATCCGAGATCAGACCAATGCAGATTCTTCTTGAGCCCATCGATGAAGGATCGAGATTGCGAATCGCTGAAGTTAAGGCTATGCTGATTTCAGTGAGGTTCTCGACCCCTTTGAGTTTGACTACGTTTGGCGCGTCTTTCACGATGGCATCTGCCTGAGGATTACAGACAAAAAGTTGGAAATTCGATGGATACTCATCCGCAAGAGTCTTCATCAGACCAGGGTTTATCGTTACATAGAAAGCAACTCCAACCTTCTTTACCCCAACCTCAAGAAAACTCTTGATCAATTCATCCCTTTCACCGCATGATGGAGACGTCAAAACAAAAGCGCATTTTGAAGCGATACCACCGCAAAGCAACTTGTCGACATCAGCATTTCCCGTAGAAACATATTCGAGAGACTTGGGCTTCGAGATTTCCTTGCCAGTTTCTATGAATGCTATCTTTTCCTCTGTCTTTTCAATGTCTTTTTTGGCTCCCATCTTTTTGAAGATTTCCAATGCTTGATTAAGCACGTCGCGAGCCTTTTCTCTGTCTCCTTCTTGGCCCCTTTCCAGATACGTTCGAGCGTATTCCCAAAGCACCCATTTGGCGAAATCGTAAACATCCCAACGCCTTGCGTTCAAAGCGTCAAACTCTTGAATTGTCTTCTCAAAAAGTGTAAGAGAATCTTCCCATTTCTTCTGTGCACGGAACAATGTTGCTTTTGCAGCGTCAGCATAAGCAGTCATCTGTTTGTGCTTTGTTTCGAGTGAAAACTTTTCCACATTGTCAAGCAGTTTCTCGCCTTCTACGAGTTCCCCAAGTTCTGTTTGCGTCCGTACAATACGTAAGGAGGCCCACATTGCCCCGCTTTTTAGCTTCACTTTTTCCCAGGTTTCACATGTCTTTTCATAAAATCCTTTTGCCTTGTTGTATTCGCCTTTCTCGAAAGCGAGCCGTCCGAGAAGCGAGTTGCTGCCTGCAACTGTTTGATGATGCTTCTGTTTTTGAGAAATGTCGAAAGCTTCCTGAGCATATTGTTCTGCCTCATCCATGTTGCCTAATATGGTCTGGATCAGACCAAGGTGTTCCAAGGACATAGGAAGATGGAAGCCATTGCCAGATTTCCTGTCCAATGCGAGTGTTTCTTCTGCGAGGGCAAGTGCTTTTTTCATGTCGCCCATGCCCACGTACATATCTACTAGGTTTCCGGCAAGGAATGACTGGTTGAAAACGGCTCCCGCTTTTTTCGCCAGTTCAAACCCTTTCTCTAGATATTCAAAATGTCTTTCGGATTCTTCTGCAGGAAGCCATACAGCAAGGTTATTATACGCCAGTAAAGCCCCCTGAGTGTAACCCTTGCTAGTGGCCATTTCTAGTCCTTTCTCCAAGTATTCAACGCGTTTCTTCTGGTCGCCAGCAAAACCAAAGGCGGTTCCCAGCAAGTTGTAGGAGTTCACGATACCTTCAAAGTCGTTCAGTCTTTCGGCAAGACCAAGCGCCTTCTCGCCCCAAGAAATAGCTTGCATCATATCTCCAGCGCCCCATAATGTCCATCCCCAGCCAGCGTAAGATTGTACCGTTTCGCTGCTTTCGGGTATCGTTTCCAGAATTTTCAAGGCTTTGGAGAGCCACTCCTTGGACTTTTCCCATTCGCCCATCGTCATTAGCGTTCGCCACATTCTGACGTAAAGTCTGGCCTCGCTTTCTTTTTCATCTAGCTGTTTCGACAACAACAATGCATCATTATAATACTTCACGCTTGCATTAGACTCTCCAACAAGTCCTTTGATATCTCCAAGTTTTTCAAGAACTCGCTCTTTATCTCGGAGTTCACCTTTTTTCTCTCCAAGCAGTACAAAGGCCGATTGATAGTAAGAAGCAGCCTCAGCGT
Source organism: Candidatus Acidiferrum sp. (assembly GCA_035623315.1). Classification (GTDB taxonomy): domain Archaea; phylum Thermoproteota; class Bathyarchaeia; order Bathyarchaeales; family Bathycorpusculaceae; genus DASPTR01. Next base: position 7,425 of record DASPTR010000153.1, read on the forward strand.
TGGCGTAGATTTTCTGCGCTTTTTCGGCTGCCTTCAAGAAATAGCCAAGCGCCTTGCCTTTGTCTCCACCTTCCAGAAAATGATACGCAAGTTCGCCGAGGTGTTCATCAGTCTTTTCGGCGTAGACTTTCTCCAAAGTGTTTCCGACGATGCCGTGAAGTTTCCTGCGTTTGAAGGCACCAACCTCTTCATACTCGACATCCCTGACAATTATATCTGCAAAAGAGCACACGTCTTCACCGCTCACGACCCTGTGTTTAATAAGTCCAGTTTTGAGTAGCTTGTCCATTATTTCCTGAAGCCTGCTTTCTTCGATGCTTGTGATTCCAGCTAAAGCATCGAAAGTAAAATCGTTTCCAACAAAAGAAGCCATGGTCAAAACGTTCTGGCACTCGTCGTCCAGACGACTTATCCTCGCCTTGACAACACTCTTCACGGTCTCTGGAAACTCGATCCCTGAGACTTCCTTAATCTTCCACTCGTTTTCTTCTCGATAGATTACCTCCTCCTCTTTCAGAGACTTGATGACTTCCTCGGCGAAGAACGGGTTACCCCTCGTCTTCTCGTAAACCATGCTGCAGAATTCGGGCGGAATGTCTTCCTGCTCCAAAATGTTCCTAACCATTTCAGAAATCTCGTTTGATGACATTCTTTTCAAAGAAATGGACTGCGGTAAGCGTTCCCTGTTTAATTCGGCAAGAATCAGAGTCAAGGGATGCTTTGCGTCAACGTCAGTGCTGCGATAAGCTCCCATGAGAAGCAATGGCGTTTTCTGCACACCATGAGCCAGATAATGTAACAGCCACAGCGAAGATGGGTCTGTCCACTGTAGATCATCCAGAACTACAAGCAAAGGAGTCTCTCGACTGATGTTAGTTAAGAACTGCGAAACGGCTTCAAAAAGCCTATTCTGTTCTTGCTCGGGGCTTATCTGGAAAGACTTAGGAATCGTCCTGAGTTTCTGGCTGATTTCAGGGACCAGCTTGGCAACTTCGGCTGGATAGAAGCCTATGACTCTGTCCAAATGCTCAACTGTGCAAGTTTCCAAGTAGTCCTTGATAACTTCCTTCCAGATAATGTACGGGGGAACGCCGTCCATCCTGAACAGCGCGGGACATCTGCCATACAAGACTTGAACTCCACGTGAGCGTGCATATGCACTGACCTCTCTGAGCAATCGCGTCTTCCCAATTCCAGCCTCACCATGCACAAAAACAAGCCCACCCTCACCGTGAACCGCATTGTAGACGGCCTCCTTCAGAACATTCATCTCTTCAACCCTGTCAATGAGCGGAACCTCCCGTGCA
>DASPTR010000154.1:0-4876 GCA_035623315.1 Candidatus Acidiferrum sp.
GCGACGAGCTGCATGGTATGTCGGCCATCAGAAGGAGGAGTATCAAATGACGGAGATCAGAGGGATTTACACGCTTTGGCTACGTGAGGTCAAACGGTACCTCAGGGACAGAGCGAGAATCGTAAGCAGCTTCGTTCAGCCACTACTTTGGCTCGTAATATTCGGCACTGGCCTACGCGCCTTTTCAATAAATTTTGGCGACAACTTGACTTATCAACAATACATCTTCCCTGGAATTATGGGGCAGACGCTCTTGTTCACTTCGATGTTTATGGGTATATCTGTTATATGGGACAGAGAGTTTGGGTTTCTGAAGGAAATCTTGGTTGCACCGGTCTCGCATCTTTCGGTTTTCTTGGGTAAGATGTTCGGTGACAGTACGGATGCCGTGATTCAGGGAATAATTGTTTTTGTGCTTGGTATTCTATTAGGGATAAAGTTGAATCCTATGATTTTTTTGGAGGCTCTGCCTGTTATGATTCTAATCACATTTGGACTCGTAGGCGTGGGACTCACGGTAGCTAGCTTCATAGAAAGCTTGGAGAGCTTTGGGGTAATCCAGAGCTTCATCAACCTGCCATTGTTCTTTCTCAGTGGCGCGGTCTTCCCAATAAGCACAACCGGTCCTGCGGCCGCGCCAACCTGGCTGCAAATCGCGTCAAAATTGGACCCTTTAACTTACGGTGTTAATGCTTTGAGGACAATTGTTCTCGGCGACGAATGGCTGCCGGCACATCCCCCTCTGTACTTCAACCTTCTGCTAGTGTGTGTCTTTGACGTTGTTATGATGACTATCGGAACTTTAGCCTTCAGCAGAAGGAAATAACCGCTCTTCAAAAGCATGCCTATTTCTTAGTGCACGATAATTCAAAGGAATGTGCTTGCTCACCTGCTTTGAAGGGGCTAGAAACTGCACGCGCTAGGTTTTACAGACCATCCTTATGCAAGCTTTGAAGCAATCATTAACATGTTCAAAGGTTGCGCCCCAATGACAAGGTATGAATATAAAAGATGGTCTACGAATTATGTTTCAACTGGCGTAGCCAATTTCTATCCTTTACGAAATTATAGTTAACACCAAGAAGCTGAACTTCAGTTAATTCATAATGGAAGTTTAGTTCCCTTTTTCTTTCTCTTTGCCGTGTCGTACACGAGTTTCGCAGTTGCCATGTCTCCTAAGGCTGACCCTAGATGCATTGACATTATTCGTTCCGCGGGGTTTTCGCGGCCAGCTTTCTTGCCGCTGACGATCTCGCTGAGCTCGGCGTAAACGTTGGGAATGCTAGCGAAATAGCCCTGACCCCTGTAATAAGCCAGCTGATCTTTGTCGTCCGTGCAGAACTTGTCCGCTGAACGCATGGCTTCAGGCTTCCAGTAAGAATCGAAATCCAGTGGACAGGCGAAGCCACCGGCTTTGAACCATGAGGTCTCAATCACAGGTTGAGGGTGCTTCAGTATCGGGCCTGAAGTGACGACTATATCACAGTCTTCAACTGCTTTTCGGGGGGACTCAACAGGAACAATCCGCAACGAATATAGAGCAGTCATTTCCTCAACGTACGCTTTCAAATTGTGTTCGTTGATGTCGAAGGCCTTGACTTCCTTCAGATCCTCGCACACGGCTGTTAAAGCTTCTAGGTTGCTTCTGCCCTCAACGCCGCAACCGAGGATGCCTAACTTCTCTGTGTCCTCTTTCGCCAGATATTTGGCTGCGATGGCCGTCGCCGCGGCTGTGCGTTTTGCAGTAATCCATGTGCAGTCCATGACGCATATAGGAAAACCAGTGTCAAGGTCGTTCAAAATCAGCAAGCCTGAAATGTATGGGAGTCCACGGTGAGGATTTTGGGGAAAACCACTTACCCATTTGACGCCAGCCGACTTCAACTCAGACAAGTAAGCAGGCATGGCATGAATGAAAGCATCTTCACGGGGGTGGATTCCGGGTTTCGGCGGCACTTCAGCTTTGCCCTTTGCCTTCTCGTGGAAAGCTTCATCAACAGCTCTAATGACTTCTTCAATTGATATGCATAATTCCTCGATATCAGAACGAGAAAGATAAATGAAGTTCTTGAAACTATCCATGAAAGACACGTATTTGAAACTGTCGTTGCCCAAGAAAAGCTTATCGAAACTCCGCCAATAATATTCACAAAAATCTTTTGAAGAGGTTAAAACCTTAGGGATATCATCGATTCTGTTGCTATCTGATCAGTCTCTTTTTCATCAGGTTTATGCTTACGATGAAGAAGACAAAGGTAACAGCCAAGATCCATGCAAGGCTTAGCAGCAGAGACACGTCAAGTGGCCCAAGTATCAATGCTCTGGTCAGGCTCACAGCATGCGTGAGGGGCAGGATAGCTTGTGCCACAATCTGTACTGGCTTAGGAAGGATTGTCAAGGGAAAGAATGTTCCTGACAAGAGAAACATCGGGGTTATAAACAGAAATCCTGGGTAGTTAAAGAAGTCTATGTTGGGCGCAAGTGCAGTGAAGCATATCCCTAGCGACGAGAACATTAGTCCTACTAGGAAAGCAAGGAAGATTACAAGGATCGCCAATGGACTCGAGATCAAACCGAAAGCTGCCACTACGGCCAAAACTATCGTAGAGTTGATGACAGATCGCGTGGCGCCCCATAAGAGCTCTCCTGCGATGACTTCTTCAACGCTCACAGGAGTAGCTATTATCCCGTCAAAGGTTTTCTGATAGTACATGCGGACGAAAGAGCCGTAAGTACACTCGAAAAAGGAGCCGTACATCATAGCGATTGAAACAAGCGCTGGCGCTATAAACTGAATATAATGAACACCTCCTAACGCAGTGGTAGTCGATGACGACGACGAGCTAACAAGTGCGCCAAAACCAAACCCAATCGCAAGTAAGTACAGAATTGGTTCGAGCAACGGCGGGACGAAATTCACTTTGTAGGTCTTCATGAAAGCATCAAGATTGCGGCGCCAGACTTTCCACAACCTATAAGTCAATTTCGGGAATTCAAAGTCAAGATTGAATAGACTCTTCTTGGTCATTCTCTGAGCCCCCTGCCAGTGAGCTTCAAAAACACATCCTCTAGGTTAGCCTGCCTGATAGTTGCGCCTTTCGCAGGAGAGTTTTCGACAAAACGCTCGAATACTCCATGCGGTTGGAAGCTAAACACGTGAATACGATCACTAAGGATTTCAATTCTAGCTTCCGGCAATTTCTCTTTCACAGCCGTCAGCACGTTTTCGTCGTAATCGACTTCCAGCACTTCTTCGCCGATGTGTTTCTGAATCAAGGCGGATGGTGAACCTTCTTCGATGATCTTGCCCTTATCCATTATCAACGTGCGGTCACACAGTTCGGTAGCTTCATCCATGTAATGTGTCGTCAAAATTATCGTCACGCCAGACTTTTTCAATTCTCGAACCTTGTCCCAAATCAAATGTCGGGCCTGCGGATCTAAGCCTGTTGTAGGTTCATCGAGCAACAGTATCTGCGGAGTGTTGATAAGCGCGCGGGCTAGCAATAGTCGTCTTTTCATTCCAGTAGATAACTCGTCAATTACAACTTTCGTCTTCTCTTCCAATTGAAAGAATTTGAGTAGGTCTTGAGAGCGCTTGAGCGCTTCCTCTTTGGAAATGTCAAAATAGCGTGCATACACTACAAGGTTGTTAAGAACAGTGAAGTCTGGGTCAAGGTTGTTTTCCTGAGGAGCTACTCCTATCATCCTCTTTATTTCTCTGGAGTTCTCTGTAACACTCAAGTCTGCTACAGTGAGTTGACCAGTGGTCAAAGGCAGTACGCAGTTAATCATCTTGATAGTGGTTGTTTTTCCTGCACCGTTTGGACCGAGGAATCCACAACATTCGCCCTTGAAGACCTCGAATTCAATATTGTCTACTGCCACGAAGTCGTCATACTTCTTGGTCAGTTTCCGCGCTCTGATCAAGACTTCGGATTTCATCTGGAATCTAACCATTGCATAGAGAGATCTCTCTAAAGAAAATATCTCTTTGGATAAAGAATGGTTGGGTTCAAAAACTAAGGTTCAGCCCAAACAAAAGATGGCTTAACCCAAACACGGCATGATACTAGCCATAGTACATGTTAGTCTTTCAAAAGGGTTTTGACGTTAGGTTTCAGCCGCCGCCTACCGGTGGTATTATCGCCAAAACGTCGCCATCTGCAAGTCTAGTGTCTAAAATGTCGGACTCCGAGATACTTCTGCCGTTAACTAGGAATTGAAGGTAACCCTTGATCTCGCGGGTTCTTTGATCATAAATGTATTCAACGAAGCTCTTGCCGTACCGCTTGGCAAGCTTATCAAGGACATTTTTGAGAGTTGCTTGTTCACTTTTCTTAAAGGCGATCGTTTCTTCTCTCTTGCCGGCTATCTCTCTCAAGGTTGTGAAGAACCGCACTGAGACCTGCAATCAGACCACAACTGTGAAAATCACACGGGCAAATTTAAACTGTTACGGGCGAAAACATGCGGTTCGTTCATGTTCGGCTAAAAGTTTATATTTCTGAGCATTTTTGCATATTCCGAATAATAACATGAAAGTATTGAATGGAGGATTTGTATGGCCGTATTGACAACAACGTCAACAGGACAACCAGTTCTGATTCTTAAAGAAGGGACGACGCGCAACAGAGGGAAGGAAGCGCAGAGAAATAACATAACAGCCGCACGTGTGATCGGCGAAGTCTTGAAGTCAACCCTAGGACCCCGTGGCATGGACAAAATGCTCGTCGACAGCCTTGGAGACATAACCATAACGAACGATGGGGCAGCGATACTTGAGGAGATCGAGGTTGAGCATCCTGCGGCGAAGATAATGGTTGAAATCGCAAAAACGCAGGATGCAATGGTGGGAGACGGCACAACCACCGCT
>DASPTR010000155.1:0-7152 GCA_035623315.1 Candidatus Acidiferrum sp.
GGCATTCCGCAAACAGGGTCTTTTACGTTCGTGGAACATCACTCCTAGAGATTAGGACACCATGCTTACTCGATAAACTTAGACGTTTCTATATTTGTTCTTATAGCTTTGTGCCCCTCAGGCTGTCGAGTTACGCAGAGAATTCTACTGAAGTAGAATTTTGCTAGAGTCATCTTTACTCTGGTCGAGTTCACTTATTGGGTCTTTGATCAGAATGGAAGTCCGCAAGAATATTATTGTGGTTTTGTTTATCTTTCATTAACTCTCGGAAGAACAGAGATTCAAAGTGCAAACAGGAAAAACCAATTGTAAAAGGGGGCTTTCGAGAGGTGTTGCCAATTCGATTTATCGAATTGTTTTCGGTCAGCCGGAAACGACTTGTTCTATGAGCTTCGTCATTTCTTTTTTGAGTTCGTCAACTCTTTTCTGATTTTTTGCCTCTATTGATAAGCGGAGCTCAGGAGAGGTGTTTGATGCTCTGATTAGCGCCCATGAATCTGGAAAGATTATTTTTGCGCCATCGATTGTATCCACGTTCTCATACGTGCACGTCGCCACTTCCTTTATCTTATCTATGACTTCGAATTTTGTTTCGTCTGAACAGTTTATCTCGATCCTTTCGAAGAATCTGGACGGCAGCTCATCTACGGTTTCTGAAAGTTTCTGGCTCAGTTTCGAGACTATTTCAGTCATGTAAATGCTGTTTACTATTGCGTCATCGAAAAAGAAGAACTTTGGCACGCATATGTGGCCAGATTTTTCGACGCCCAAAACGGCGTTGTGTTTCTTGGTTTCCTGCACTAGAAACGTGTGGCCTACAGGTATTCGGAACACTCTTTCCCCGTATTTCTTGACTTCGTCCTCTATTATGTTTGAGCATTCTATGTTGGCCACGACGGGGCCTCTCTGAGTTTTCATTATGTCCCTAATGAAAAGGATCGCAGCCTGCTCGGTCATCATTACCCTGCCCGCGTCATCAACGAACATTGCTCTGTCGCCATCGCCGTCGAATGCTATTCCTAGATCAGCCTTTTCCTTCACGATCTTCTTGCTGAGGGCGGTTAACGATTCTGGTTTCGGTTCAGGATCTCTGTTCGAAAACGTCGGATCAGGCCAATCGAACAGGAAGCTGGCTTTGACGTCGATTTTTTTGAGTATTTTCGGGACAAGTAAACATGCTGCTCCGTTTCCGAAATCAGCAACAACGTTTATTTTTTCAGGCTTTATTTTTTCAGCCGCGAAACTGGCGTATTCTTCATCCATTCCCTCAAGTTTTCTTGCTGATCCCTCGCCTGTTTTGAAATTTTTCGAGGAGCTGATTTCCCCCAGTTTTTTGTTTTCATCTTCAAAGAAGCCTACGCCATCTTGGTGAAAGAATTTAATGCCGTTCCACTCGGCTGGCAGATGGGAAGCGGTTATGTAGCCCGTCGTGTCGTTTTTCATTTTCGAGTTTGCAAAGACACAAAGGCTCGCAGGACACGTTCCGACCAGATTGGCGTTCGACCCTGTCTTCAATAATCCTGAAACGAAAGCCTTTTCGAGTTGTGCTCCGTGTTCTCTGAAGTCTCTTCCAACAGTGAAGGTGCCTGGACACAGGGTTCCGGCAGCTTCACCGATTCTCGTCATGATTTCGTCGGTCAGGTCTTTCCCGTAAACTCCTCGTATGTCATAGGCTCTAAAAATGCTCATGGTAAATCACCAACCTTTGCTTCTGTTTGCTTTTTACTTATTGTACTCTAATCAGCTAAGGTTTGCTAATCTGCGAATTCTTTCATTAGAGTTCTGATCTGTGCGGCCATTTCTAAAGCCTTTTTGAAGGGTCGTTGCCATAGGTTTCTTCCAAATACGAGACCAGTTGCTCCTCCTTCTAGTGAGATTCTGGCTTTTTCTAAGAGTTCTTTGTCTTCCATTTTTTCGCCGCCTGATATGAGCACCATGGTTTTTCCAGCGGATTTTATGACTTTCTCAACTGCTTGCTTTGGCTCAAGCTGGAGTTTGTCATACGGCTTCGGGTATAGTCGGCTCTTTTCTTTGTCATACTCGGGAATGTTTATTTTAACCATGTCGGCGCCCAATTCATTGGCCACTCGAGCCGCATAGTCGACAGCGTAAAGACTGTCCCTGCCGCCTTTGGCTTCGATTGCCTCGCCCCTTGGATAGGCCCAAACTATGAGGGGCATACCGAACCTTTGGCAGTCTTCTCTTATTTTGGCATATTGAACGAGGTCAACGTCTTGAGCAGGAGAGCCAACGTATAAGGTGTATCCAACAGCGTCAGCTCCCAATCGAACTGCATCTTCTGCAGAGGCGGTTTGAGGTGAGAAGGCGCGAGAATCAGGCGGGATAGATGTTTTACCGTTCAATTTAAGAATTAGGGGGATTTCACCCGCAAATTCCTTCATGTATTTCTCGGCGAGGCCAATGTGGAAGACTATTGCTGAAAAACCACCTTCCTTTGCCAGTTTCAGCTGATATGCAGGTTCGAGACTCTCTGGATTTTCAAAGAAGTCTCTCGGACCATGCTCCAATCCATGGTCAATCGGCAGAACAAGCGCCATTCCATTTCCGATTCCATGTTCATATAGGATTCGATGAAGTCTTGTCCTCCTGCCCAGATCAAGACTCAAATCCTTGAGCAGAGGCCTTTTGATTTGCACCATATGCCACACCGAACACATTGTACGCGTTTTCGTGTTATAAATTTGACTACTTCTCCTGAATGAGCCTGACTTGTGAATTTGAAAAGATTAAAAGCAGTAGGATCGTATCGGTCTTCATCGGGTGCAATCATGTCTAAGATAATGAAGATTAGGGCAAGGGAAATTCTTGATTCAAGGGGCAATCCGACCGTCGAAGTTGACATACTCACAAAAAGAGGATTGTCAAGGGCTTCCGTTCCATCTGGAGCAAGCACAGGCAAGTATGAAGCCTTGGAACTCAGGGACGGTGGACATCCCTACTTGGGCAAGGGAGTTCTGAAAGCCGTCCGCAACATCAACATCACAATAGCCAAGAAAATCGTCGGAACAAATTGTACCGAACAAAAACAGGCAGATGAAACCATGATAGAATTGGATGGCACTCCTAATAAATCCAAGTTGGGAGCCAACGCGATTCTCGCAGTCAGCATGGCACTTTGCAAAGCTGGAGCACTAGAATCGAAGCTGACCATTCATCAATACGCCGCGAAACTTGTCGGTTCAAAAGGCGTAACCTTACCGATCCCTCAGATGAACGTGATTAACGGCGGAGCACACGCGGGCATCAAGAATGATTTCCAAGAACACATGATAGTACCTTTCCGAGCCAAAAACTTCTCTGAGGCTTTGAGAATGTGTTCTGAGATTTATCATACCCTGAAGAATAACTTGAAAAAGAAGTTTGGAAGCTCTGCAATACTAGTCGGGGATGAAGGCGGCTTTGTTCCCCCGTTGAGAAGCGTCGGTGAAAGACTCGAATTCCTACTCGAAGCAATAGAGGAACTAGGCTACACTGAAGAATTCGCTCTAGCCATTGACCCCGCCTCATCAGAATTCTACAGTAAGGGACGATACAAGGTCAAAGAAAAAGAATATTCCTCGTCAGAATTAATCGATTATTACTCTGAACTATGCGCAAAATTTAAGATAATCTCGATCGAAGACGGCCTTAGCGAAGACGATTGGACTAGCTGGACCAAATTAAACTCTAAACTTGGAAAAAAAGTCCAACTTGTGGGAGATGATCTTCTCGCAACGAATCCTGAGAGAATTAAAAAGGCAATCAAACTACGTGCTTGCAATGCGTTGCTACTGAAACTCAACCAGATTGGAACCGTTACCGAAGCTCTCGATGCCTTCAGCCGAGCCGAAAAAGCCGGCTGGAACGTGATAGTCTCTCATAGATCAGGAAGCACAGAAGAGACTTTCTTCGCGGACTTGGCCGTCGGCCTGGATGCGGGACAACTCAAATATGGCGCGCCGGCAAGGGGTGAAAGAACTTGCTGCTACAACCAACTGCTTAGGATTGAAGAGGAATTGGGAAACAAGGCAAAATACTCAAAGGTTTTCGGCTAGAACAATATTGAGACGACACCATAATGAAAGACATTGAATTCTCTTTTGAGACAGCGCTGGTTCCTCAAGAACGCATTATCGAAATATCTGAAAAGCTGAAGCCTGAGATTCGAAACACTGCGAACGCCGTTTCCAAGGGCTACTCGGATGATCGAGCTTCGATAAACTTGTGTAACGACAAAAAAATGGTAGTCAAAGTAAAACAAGCTGTTAAAGATAAGCTAAGACTAAAACCCGAATACGTTGTCATCGTCGGAATCGGAGGCAGCAATCTAGGAACGATGGCCGTTCAAGAAGCCGTCCTCGGGAAAATGAACAATCAATTGACTCCTTCCACAAAAGTGTTGTTTGCCGACACTGTCGATCCAGACTACCTCAAGAACATTGTCACTCTTATTGAACCCGCCCTAGAAAAAAATGGAAACGTAATATTAACTATAGTGAGCAAGTCTGGAACGACCACAGAAACGACAGCTAATGCTCAGGTACTCATAGAGTCCTTGAGAAAACACAAAAAAGATTACGAAAAACTTGTCACCGTGATTTCCGACAGAAACTCAAAACTGTGGAAAATTGCTGTTGAACAAGGTTTCAGCGTTCTTGAAACACCTCAAAAAGTTGGTGGAAGATATTCCGTTCTTTCGCCTGTGGGGCTATTCCCGCTCGGGTTGATGGGAGTAAACATTGACAAGCTTCTGGAGGGTGCAAGATCCATGAAAGATGCCTGCATCCAAGCAGTTATCGAAAGAAATCCTGCAGCGATGAGCGCTATTATACAGTATGTGCACTATAAGAATGGAAAAAATGTAGCTGATCTGTTTTTCTTCGCCAACGATTTAGAGTCTTTAGGCAAATGGTGCAGGCAGTTGATGGCTGAAAGTCTAGGGAAAAAATTCAACAACGAAGGAGAACAAGTAAACGTCGGCATAACCCCGACGGTTTCCATCGGCTCCACTGATTTGCATTCAGTGGGACAGCTTTACCTAGGGGGCCCATACGACAAATTCTCGACGTTCCTGAGCGTTGAGAACAGTAACTCGCAGGTGACTGTGCCAAGATTGGATGGTTACTCAGAGCTTGTTGATGGGATCCAAGGAAAGAGCTTGGCAAACATAATGAATGCAATATTGGAAGGGACAGAGGAGGCTTACAGGAAGGATGGAAGACCGTTCATGACGGTAAGACTACCTGACAAGTCAGAACATACTTTAGGGCAATTTTTGCAGTTTAAGATGATAGAGACCATGTATTTGGGTTATCTATTGGACGTAAACCCCTTCGACCAGCCGAACGTTGAAAGTTACAAAGAGGAAACTCGAAAAATACTTCAAAAGAAGAGCGTCCCTGATGAATAGGGACAAATTGCCCAAACCCCTAGCTTCGAAAGTCATTGCTCGATGTATGCTGCCTTGCTGCCACTTTAATGGACGTTAGATTGAAGAGTGGCCGATGGTTGAAGTTTTTTGGCCGAATCCGAAGTCACCTTGCAACAGATCATTCTTGTACTTTGAGACATCCGTCTGTTGCTGCATTAATTTGGCCAGAGTCGATGTGTCTTTTCTGTCTCCTAAGAGAATGGCTCCCACGATTTTTCCCTGATCTAGAACGATCTTCTTGTAGGTGCCTTCATTCTTGTCGATTCTTCGGATCTCCTCGTATTTGGAATCCTCTGGGTTCACTAGTCCCATAGAAGTCAGGCTTATTCCCGCAACTTTCAGAGTCATAGACGGTATCGTGCCGGTGTAAACACGTTTTACGCCGTCAAGCATGTTTGCAGACGCGATGCTTGCTTGTTCTATAGCTGGGGGAATTATGCCGTAGACCCTCCCATGAAACTCCAGCACGTCTCCCGCGGCATAAACGTCATCAGCACTGGTTCGCAGGTAATCATCAACCACAACTCCTTTGTTCACTTTGATCCCTGCATCTGCAGCCAACCTGATGTTAGATCTTACGCCTGCCGATATCAAAATGAGTTCACCTGACACGTCTCTTCCATCATCGAGTGATACGCCTGCAACTGTCTCTTTACCTAGGACCTCAACTGTCTTGACGCCAAGCAACATGTCTATACCGAGTTTTCTGATGTAATCCTCTAGAATCGCTGAACCATCTTGATCTAACTGCATCGGCAGCAATCTAGGGTAAACCTCCACAACTTCAACCTGTTGACCCAGCTTTCTTAGGCACTGAGCAAATTCTAAGCCCAACAGCCCACCGCCAATGACGATCGCTTTCCTTGTTCTCGCTGCATAATCTCTTATAGCGACCGCATCTTCGACGGTGCGGAGAGTGAAAATTCCTTTCTTATCAACACCTTTTATGGGCGGAACGAATGAGCGGGCTCCGTTTGCCAGAAGAAGTTTGTCATACTTTGCTTTTAGGACACCTTCAAGTGTGAGTTCCTTATTTGCGAGGCTTATCTTCAGAACTTTCTTGCCTAGTTGAAGGTTGATGCCGAGTTTCGCATACCAGTCAGGAGTGTACGAGTAGATTTCCTCAACTGTCTTTTCTCCGGACAGAACCTCGTATAATCTCGGGCGCGGATAATACAGATGATTTTCGTCCGTGTAAACCGTGACATTGTCCTCAGGAGCATTTTGTCTTATGGCTCTGGCGGCTGTGATGCTCGCCACTCCACAACCGATTATGGCTACATGCAAAGTCGTGTCCACCAAATCTTTGTTTGAGATATCATAGAGGGTTTTCTTAAATGTGGTTTGCTATTTTTTGGTCGGCTCTAAAAGTTCTCTGATGTCGTGTATTTCGATAAGATTGCTTGAATGTTGCTTTGAGGTTCTGAAGGCGGCAGTGAAAAGAATCGTGTCTTGGTCGCGTATGATGCCCGTTGAATGAAGCTTGTTTGCGGTTGCCAGAATGTGGTCTTTCTCTTTAGGGTAGTCAATGTGCACTGGATAGACACCAAAGGACAGCTCAAGTTGTTTCTTCACGCGGTCGTCAGGCGTAACGGCAATTATCGGTTGAATAAGCTTGAATCTTGAGATCATCCGAGCTGTGTAGCCTGATCTAGTTAACGTGACAACTTTGTCCACGGGCATTTCTTGGCATATTCTTTGAACCGCTTCGCTTATCGTGT
>DASPTR010000156.1:0-7338 GCA_035623315.1 Candidatus Acidiferrum sp.
TCCAGCGCAAGTCTTTCAGCTTCTACGATTCTAGGGGCGTCGGCGATCTCACGTCCAGAGCCACCGTTGATCTTCAGCTAGTAGACGCTTTTCTGAGAACATGGCTGGGCACCATTCTGAACGCTGTCTTCACGACCGTTATCATCATCGTCATAATCTATCCAATCAGTCCAATAATGACCCTGATTTCTATGGCAACGATGCCACTGATTTTTTATTTCACCGCACGCCTCTGGGTCGACACGATGCCTCTTTTCAGGAACATGCAGCTAATACTGGGAAGACTGACCTCATACATACAACAGAACATTATTGGAATGAAGACGGTCAGGATATTCCGACGAGAAAAGGACGTCGTGGACGGATTCCAAAGTGTCGAAGACGTGTTCGTAGACACTGCAATCCAAGCAGGAAAGATACAATCGATCTACATGCCGCTTGGTCCAGCGATATTAACACTAGGGATAGCCTTCGTCTACGTGTATGCAGGGGAAACCCTAGGCATTCCCGGCTCAGCTTTGGCGATTGCTCAAGTGGGCAACATGATCCTCTTTGCCAGATACATGATGAGGCTAACGTTTCCGATAAGAGATGCGAGCCAAACTCTGGGGACCTGGATTGCCGCCTATGCCGGACTGGAGAGAGTTTTTGAGATCACTGATACGCCTCGGGCCGTTGAAGACCTGCCTAACGCCAAGGACATTAGGATACCAAAGGGAAAGCTTGAATTTGAAAACGTAACGTTTGGATACGTGGAAAATAGACCCGTACTCAAAAACATCACTTTTACCGTTCAGCCAGGCGAAAAGATAGCTATACTAGGCGCGACAGGATCTGGAAAAAGCTCTCTAATCTACTTGGTCCCAAGGTTTTACGACATTCAAAGCGGCAGCATAAAGATAGACGGCACAGACATACGAGAGTTCAAGCTCGACTCACTCAGAACACAGATAGGCGTAGTCTTACAGGACGTTTTCCTGTTCACAGGAACGATCAAGGAGAACATTGCTTTCGGCAAGCCTGACGCATCGATGGAGGAAATAGTGAAGGCTGCCAAGTCGGCCAGAATACACGATTTTATCGAATCCTTGCCGTCTGGCTATGACACGCCTGTGGGAGAAAGAGGGGTCACGTTATCTGGAGGCCAAAAACAGAGAATAACAATAGCTAGGACGCTCGTAACCAACCCAAGGATATTGATAATGGATGATTCCCTATCCTTCGTAGACGCTAAGACGGAGCAGGAGATTCAATCCGCGATCGAAGAAGCAACGAAGACAAGGACGACACTAATGATCGCTCAGAGGTTCTCAACGATAAAAACCGCTGAGAAGATACTAGTTCTTGAAAATGGTTCGGTGGCCGAATTCGGCTCGCACGAAGAACTCATGGCCAACAACGGCGTCTACAAGAAAGTGTACGAAACCCAGTTCGTTCAGAAAGCCTCACCTATTCTAGAGGAAGGTGCCGTCTAGTGTCAGGTTCATACGGAACTTTCTCTACGAAGCAGGAAGAGAAGAGAAAGAGAACAATTCCTGACCGCGTGCTGATTAGAAGAGTCCTCCAGTACGCCGAAGCTCATAGAAAAAATTTCATAATCGGCGTCGGAGCAACGATAGCTGGTGCACTTACAGGATTGGCTGCGCCCTACATGCACGCGATAGCCATAGACAACATAATACAGCCCAAGAGCCTCTCGGGCTTCATTTGGTGGATTCCCCTCTTTGCTGTTATCATTTTGAGCAACTACTTTTTCCAGTATATACAAACGTATCAAATGCGTATAATCGGGGAAAAAGTGGTTGCAAAAATGAGGGATGACATGATGCAAAAACTGCAGGTCATCTCACTCAAATACTTTTCAGAAGGCGAGATGGGTAGAATCATCAGTCGACCGACGAACGATGCAAACACCGTCAGGATCTTCCTAAGACTGGGACTCACAAGCATCGTTGTAGATGTCTCCTCAATACTGGGTTCTTTCATCATAATGTTCATCCTTGACTTTCACTTGACACTCCTTGCTATATCGATTCTTCCCGTGGCCATAATCTTAGTCTGGTTCCTCGGAAAATATTCAAGAGCAGCATACAGGAAAACGCTGATCACGACGTCGGGACTCACGGGAAGGTTGCAGGAAGACATAGCTGGCATAAAGGTCACTCAAGCCTACGCGCAGGAAGAAGAAACAAAAAAGAAATTCATGAAAAGTCAGGACGAGAACGTCAAGGCAACCAACAGGGCCATCCTTGTAGGCTCATCATACACGCCCTTCGTGATTGGACTGAGACTGGTGGGAACCATGATAATACTCTTCTACGGGGTGGCGGCTGCCGTTAGCGGCATGATCCAGATAGGAATCCTCGTGGCCTTCATAGAGTACCAGTTCTCGTATTTCATGCCACTGGTCGATCTCGTGTCAATGTATGATCAGTACCAGTCAGCCATGTCTGCAATCGAGAGAATGTTCGATGTCATCGACACAGAAGTCGAAGTCAAAGACGCATCGCCTGAAAGGAGCGTCACACTCGCATGATAGAAGAGGTTAGATTCGAGAACGTGAATTTCGGGTACGATCCAGACGTTCCAGTCTTAAAGAACATCAACTTCACCTTGAAGCAGAACATGAAACTCGCACTCGTAGGCCAGACAGGCGCTGGGAAGAGCACGATAATCAACCTTCTGGAGAGATTTTACGATCCAAACGAGGGCAGAATACTAATCAACGGACATAACATCCGAGACATCCCCCTTGCTTCTTTGAGGGAACGAATGAGCACAGTTCTGCAGGACTCGTTTCTTTTCTCAGTATCAATTAGGGAAAACATAAGGTTCGGGAAACCTGAAGCCTCAGACCAAGAAGTCGTAGATGCGGCAAAATCAATCGGAGCCCACGAATTCATAATGAAACTTCCAAACGATTACGACTACGTCATACAGGAAGGATCCTCAAACATATCCATAGGCCAAAGACAGCTCATAAGCTTCGCCAGAACCCTGATTGCAAACCCGGAGATCCTAGTGTTGGATGAGGCAACTTCTTCGGTCGACGCCTACACCGAACTGGTGATACAGAGTGCCCTAAAGAAACTGATGCGCAACAGAATGACGATTATAATAGCTCACCGACTCTCCACCATCAGACTCTGCGACGAGATCCTAACGATCGACCATGGCGCAATAATAGAAAGAGGCACACATGAACAACTGATGCAAGAGAAAGGACTATACAGCTCATTCTACAGACTCCAATTCAGAGAAGAAACAGGAACTGACACGCGTAAATGAGTGCGTTTTGTAACAGAGTGAATATTCACAGCTAAAGAGCAGTGTGAGCGTACCTTGGAGCCCAGATTTGAAGCACTTGTCGTAAGACTGATTCTTGATGGAAAGACAGAAGAAGCTCTGGAGAAACTTGCAGAGCATTTCGATGTTGGCACCCCAAGAATCAAAGTGGGCTTGCCTAAAGGTAACAGGTCAAAAATAAAGGGTTGCTACATAACGAAGAACCAAACCATACGCGTTCTTAACGGCGACGTGTTGAAGGAGCCCTTCACGATCCTGCACGAGTTCTACCATCACTTGCGCACGTCACCTGACAAGAGGCATAGAGGAACAGAGAAACTCGCAAATAAATTCGCCGTCGAGTTCATCGAAGCAAGTCAAACTTCAGAAAAAAAGTACACTTACACGGTTACTTTCAACTATGGCCCTATAACATAGCGATGAAAACCTTTGTGCCTAGATTTCAAAGTTGCTATTCAAGAAGATCTTCAGTTGGCTCTTCAAAATACTGTGGAAGTACCCAACGCTTGAACCAAAATTCGTTGACAAAAAACAGCTTATTCTCATCAATCCAAACGCAAGAGGAGCAATGAACCTTGTCAAGCTTCATCGAAACCTGTAAACCTGCAAGCTGAATTAAGACACAGTGAAGGGTCTCATGTTCCAAGACTTGGAGCAGGCTATAAACTGTGAAAAGCCCCTGGCGTCTGTGCCAATAAACGTTAATCACGTTGGGCTTTAAGCTATCAATCCAGCCTCCGCCCAAGAAATCCTGACGCCTCGGATTCTCCAAAATCTCCTTTTCGGTTGGAACACCAAGCCCGATCACCGAAGGTTCTCTGAGCCGCTTTATATTCTTCGAACCCGCCAAATACCTTCCATCCTGCTTTAATTTGCCCCACTAATAATTAACAGAATTTTCTGCATTAGAAAACTCTTCATGCTCCGAAGTCCGAAACAGTCGCGAAATAGGATTCTGTCGAAACTACCGTTGACCTCTTCTTCAAATGGCAAGAATCCGGTTGTTGTCATATTTCCTTGGTCTTCGGAAAGACCTTTCTTATTTTGCCGAGGAACTTGTTCTCAAAGTCGAGAGCTTCCAGCGTGCCGGTTATGTCTTCTTCGTCGTCGTCAGAAATTTGCTCTACGGGTTTTCCGGTCAATTCATCCAACACAAGACCGCACGTGTATAAGATGACGCCTTGATCTGACGTTGATAGCACTACGTGCACGCCTGAGCGCTGTGCTGCTTTTACGTATTGTTCCAGACTAAATGGATATAGTAGGGTCCTCAACACCAGGGGAACGAAGGCGTTTTCCCCGGCCATCACAACTGTGCTTCCTTCCTTTGTCTTTTCTGTTTCCATAATCTTCAAACCCATTTCCTTCAAGGCCTTTTCGCATGCTGGAACCACTTCGTCAATTTTGGCCTCGGGGATGAGAAGCTTCCTTTCCGAACAAACGGCTTCAGAAACCATTTTAGAGAGCACCAAAGCCACTGATCTCTCTTTCTCCTATTACGTTTTTCCATTCAGACGTAACAATAAGAGCAACGCGCGCTTGTGGTTGCGAAAGGATACTCTACAGCACCTATTCAACTATCTGCTCAATTCTTAAATACTTCCTCAACTCCCTAGATTACCGCTATTTGAACAGTTGGAGAATGTGTGACATGAAGAAATTTGGAGAAGTTGTTCAGGAAGCTGATTGGAAGAAAGAGAAACATGTTCCAGTGATTGAATGTGCAGACGCTGTGAAAGCAGATGAGATGTTCCAGGTGACAGTTGGAGTTGGTAAAGAGATTGCTCATCCGAACACAACTGAGCATCACATAAGCTGGATATCACTTTACTTCCATCCGGAAGGCGAGAAATTCCCGTATCAAATAGGTCACTACGAGTTCAGTGCTCACGGTGCTTCTGCTCAGGGACCCAACACAAGCTCAGTGTACACTAATCACCAAGTAGTCACATGGCTCAAGACCAGCAAACCAGGCACGATTCTGGCTCTTTCGCTATGCAACATCCACGGCCTCTGGCAAAATTCGAAAGACATCAAATTGAAGTAAAAGAATTCTTTCTCGTTAGGTACTTCTAATCCTTCGAATGCGCTTAGCTGCGTTCATTAGAGCGCCTTATTCCTTTAGAGGTATGTCTGCAGGTATCCCTCTGACGCAAAAGTATTCAAGACTTAATCAATGTGTGTCGGAGACTGGACAATGAATGCACTTGCATCCCGCATGAAGGACCGTCTCTTTGGCTTTTCCTTTGCGCAAAACAGACCGATCCTCGCGCGCGCTAAGAGGATTTATTTGATACGCTGCGACTAGCCACCTGTCTAATGGAGGTACTGATTCACGTGGACTGGCTTGCGCTCGCAATCCCAATAACCATAGCGTTCATTGTGATCATAATCTACCTTTTGTTCCCGCGAATCAGGGGACTCCATTACACTTCGAGACTAACATGCCCCAAATGCGGAAAACAATTCGATTACGAATGGGTTCCAGGAGGATCTTTCAACTCAGTAAGGCTAGGAACTAAACGTTACCTGCAGTGTCCCAACTGCCATCAATGGTCGACTCTTGACATATGGAACACACGCATTAAGGAAAGCAAGACAAGCCAGGAAAAAGCGCCTGAAGAAACCACTCATACCAGGAATTAGGCGCGTTTTGTTATGTCTTAATTTCACTTTATGCGCGCGTGAAGTTGAATTCGAGTTCTTATGCGAAATCCAAGACTGCAGACTCTTCAGAAAAAGAAAATAAGCCTGAATTAAGCTTTCAGCCACTCAGACCTGTCTAGGGTCTGTCTGTGGTGCCGAGGGCCGGGTTTGAACCGGCGACGACCCGGTCTTCAGCTTCGCCCTCAAACCTTGAGGTTTTGAGTCGAGCGCTCTCCCAGGCTGAGCTACCTCGGCAACTTTTTGGATGACTTCGGATACTGTTTATAATCCTGAGGTTTATTTGCGTTTTCTCAGGAATATTAAGCTGTCTTTCAAGCCAGCCGTTTCCAAGCCCATGACGCGTAATACCTTGGTTTCAAGAGTTTCTCGGCCGTTCTAACCAGGGAATGATTCACTGGCTGATTCAACCATGCGTAATTGCTCCTGAAAAACCTCAAACTGCCAAATTATATTTGCAACGATTTTCCAAGCATTCCCTTGCAAGCACTGAACTCAAAACGTGACCTCAGTCTCCCTTTACGCCAAGAACCAAGTGGTTCAAGAAAACATGGAAGACACCTATTTGGATCCAAATAGCCTTAACTTTTTTCTTCACGGCTCTCGGACCCAAGAAATCTTGAGTCATACCGACTTAAAAGGAATATGCCGAAAGTGTAGACCAGAAATTCAAGTGGTTTTCGTCAGTATTTTTGGTTCTTTCCATTCTTCCCTGAGGATGCTGTAGACGTAACCGTCTGTCCATGTTCCTCTGGCGTAGTAGGATTTTCTTAACACCCCCTCTTTTTTGAAACCATTCTTCTCAAGAACCTTCTGTGAGGCCATGTTGCTAACATCAGTCGATGCCTGAATGCGGATGATATCTTGGGAAAGAAAAAGATAATCGACCGTCAATTGAATCGCTTCTGTTCCGTATCCTTTCCCCCTTTCGCTGGGAACGACAGCGTAGCCAATTTCCAGCAAGTTTAATGGCTGGTTGGTAAAATGAACGACTGTTCCTATTTTGGCTCCATCTTTCTTCTGGATGATAAACACTTTGAAATTGATTTGGCTTGGCTCTTGGCTGTCAAAACGTTTCAGCCAATCTGACTTCGACATCTGCTTAGGAAAATTGTCGTATTCTCCGAAGAAATTCGGGTCATTTATGCATTCAACTCGAAAATCAACGTCTTCCCTCTCCATAACCCTCAAGTTAACAGTCTTTCCTTCAAGCAACCCAACTCACCAACCAACACAGTTAGTCTGGGTTCAGCTATAGATCTTCCGCAAAACCGATATCCTAGATGTCGTGCCAGAACATAAATCATAAGAGTAGTGCAGAAGAAACAATGCATGGAGATGGTTTATATGCTGAAAAGGGAGATTGTT
>DASPTR010000157.1:0-5743 GCA_035623315.1 Candidatus Acidiferrum sp.
TTTCACGGCTGAATCATGCACGAACGTTACGAGTCCGAAGGCCAACAACATGACGAGCGAGAACTCGACAAGAGTGTGCGAGAGAGAGAATACGAAACCGCTTTTTGCGCCAGTCTTTGCACCTTGAGACAGATTTTCAAAAAACAGTGGACCCGGAGCGAGCGCGCCCGAACCTGTCACCAGAATAATAGTAGTAATGAAGCTGAGCAATTCCATGATGTTAGAGAATTGAAGAATGGGAATAATAACGTTTAGCAAATGGACGCGATAAAACTAGTGAGCCAATTTGCACGTTGCCCTAGACTAAATTATTGCGGATTCTTCCCACCATCTATCAAATAAACAGACAGAGCACCCTTCGACAAACGTAAGGCACATGAATTGCATTTTCTCCAGCCCCCGATTCGGGATTCCTAGAGTTTTTCATGTACTTGTTCAGGTCCGTTGTGATTCCTTGTCTGGCACGGATTCCTTCCTGTTAGATCTCGTTATTTTGGATGGTTTGTCTTCAAACTTGAATATTAATGGTTTCCAAGGGCACACCGGGGCAAATCTGCATCCACTGTTGCAAAATGACAATGGCGTCTGATCTACGCAATCATCTCTCTTCTTCGGGAAGGGACATCTCTCAAAATGCCTCAGTTCATCCCTAAGCATCTTGTTATATTCTGATGGCATCATCTTGCTTCGTCCACATTTTTCAGCTATGGAAGCATTTATACATAGAGTAACCCGCAGAATAAAAAGAAGACACCACTAGGATACTGAAATTATTTATGGTGACAACAAGGGTTCTGTGAAGTTGTTATCGGATTTGGGTCCGTGTGAAAATTCGTAGGATTCGAGATACTGTAAGTTTGTTGCAGTCCAAACCCGTCCAGTCATATCAAAAACGAAGACTGAAACAAGAAAACCCTTTAGGTCGTCAGGCCATTGGCCTATGAAGGCGAAGCTTGCTTGGGAAAGAAAATGGTGAAATGCCCAAGATGCGAATATGCATCGGAAATTGATTTGAGTAAGTTGCCGAGCTTGCCCAATGTGACATGCTATAACGCGCCTCGTCGCATTGAAATCGATTGCAAAGGATGTGGCTTCAAGTATTATGCCTATCCAGACGAGAGGGACCTCGGCAAGTGCAAGATTCTTAAATTCTGACTTTCATCAAAAGCTGCCACAACTAATTTGACAGCACCTCTCAATCGTAACTCTTATAACCGTTGTCCTCACGTAGACAAGCAGAGGCTGTCGTTTGGGAAGCATTTGGCTGGGAGCTTTCGTGGGCTTCATAATAACACTGGCCCTAGACTGGCTTTTTCCAGGAATTGGACACCTGATAGGTGGATTCATCGGCGGATTCGTGGCAGGACTCATAGCTGGAGGAATTGGAAGAGGGACGGTAGCCGGTTTCCTCGCGGGAATATTCGGCGGGATCATCTTCGCAATACTTGCAGTAGTAGGCCTTGTCGCCACAGGTGCGATGAAAGGCGGAATCCTTGGTGGACTCTTCGGCGGCTTTGCAGGTGTGTGGATCGGGATCATAGCGATTGTACTTGCCGCCTTCGGAGCAATCGCATCGACAATCGGCGGATTCATCGGTGGACTGATAGCAAGATAAAAAAACCATTTTATGCGTCCGAAACAGCGGCTCAAGAATCATCTTTTGTCCTGATGGAAATCTATTTAGCCAGTCAACTTACTGTTCAAACAAGCAAGCTTACTTTCCAAATTATAGTCTAGCCGAGCATTAACCAAAATTGCGGCACTTTTTCGAAACCAACAAGACCGAAATCATCCAATCTGCTTGCCACACTTACTTAAAATTCCTTAGGACAAACTGAGAGAGGAACGTGCGCCATAGAAACGGTTTTCATGCGGGATTATGCGCCTTTTATCTCCAGATCTGCAAAACTTTCGAATATCCATTTTTTGATATCATCCCTCGTATTACGAAAGGCATTCAACTTCTCTTCGTCGCTTCCTTCTACTTCAGAAGGATCGTTGAATCCATGGTCAAGATAGCGTTTTGCTCCAGGTATTGTCGTCCTGATTATCTCAGGTCTACCCATTACTATCGGTGAAGAACACAATGAACACATTAGCTTGGCACTGCTCCGACACACCGATACGACTAAGTCGATTTCCCTGTTTCGAAACTGTTCAATGCTCTTGGAAGTCTGTTTGGAAATATCTATTCCTATCTCGGCCATTACCCTAATGGCAAAAGGGTTTACCTGCGTCGGGTTCGAGCCTGCGCTGAAGACTTCATATTTTTCACCGTACTGATGCCTAAGCAAACCTTCAGCCATCTGCGATCTAGCCGAATTGTGTTCACACAAGAAAAGAACTTTCATCTTCTTCATTCACAAACACCTTTTCGCTTCTGCCAGCTTTTTGGCAAGAAAGATTGAAAACGTATTTAAATGTATTGTTATCATATCTTGTTTGAAGAGACATGACTGGATCGAAAATTGACAAGAGGCTACAACGATTAGCAGAGTCTGGAATTTGCTCTGGCGAAAATGCCTCAGTATATGCTGATAAGCTAAGGAAACTGGCAGACAAGAACATAACTTTGGAAAAAAGTGAAGCAAAAAGCAAAGTACTCAAGGCTCTCGCAGACTCTATCAGATTGAGAATCTTAGGTTTGCTATCGTCTCGAGAGATGTGTGTTTGCGAAGTTATGGTTGCTCTCGATCTAACGCAACCTACTGCTTCTCATCATCTGAGGATTCTAGAGAATGTCGGGTTGGTGAAGGACAGAAAAGAAGGAAAATGGGTTTTCTACAGCATAGCTAATCCTGAGCTTTTTGAAGGCATGCGTGAATTGAATATCCTTTGATTTTGAGATATCATCATTACGGAATATTCATGTTATAACGATAGATTTAAATTCTTGAATATGAAGTTTGCTCTAGGTGAGCTCAATGAGTATTGAGAAAGCTGTCTTGAAAGCTTCAAAAAAAGACTGCAATACATGTAGCACGTGTGCAACTTTCAAGGCAGACAACCTCCGGCACGCACTATCCAGATTGAGCGGAGTCTCAAAGGCTAAAGTTGACGAAATAACTGGTAAGGTCACAATTGAATACGATACACAAAAAATCATTCTCTCCAAGATAATTGAACGCATCGATAAGCTCGGCTACCAAGTTGAGATATTATCAAAAGAGGAAATCTGATGAGAGAACATATCAGAGGCATTATATTACTAATTTCACTTGGGCTATTCGCCTTAGCAGGCTCCCTAATATCAGGAACCCGAGTAGCTTATGAACATGAAATCAGCATTGCTTTGACTTTGATCGCCGTTGCCTTAGGCTACCGCATCTATTCGCACGGCATTCGATCCCTGTGGCATGGGAACGTTACCGCCCAATTGTTTGCAACTATCGCCATCTTCATTTCAGTAATAGCTGGTCTCGTACTGCCTTCAGCATCTGCCACTGGCACGGCAGAAGCGGTTGGCTACCTGACAGCAGCAGCTATAGTGGCATTCATAATACTCGCGGGTATGACGCTTGAAGACTACATCATTCACAGGACAAGAGGTGCGCTTGAGGCTCTCATAAGGATGAGCCCGACAACGGCGCGTGTACGCCGAGACGGCGCAGAAGTTGAAGTACCCATAGACGAGGTCAAGATAGGCGAAGTCGTCTTAGTCAAACCAGGCGATAAAATACCAGTTGACGGAATGGTGATTTCAGGGCACAGCACCGTTAACCAAGCAACGATAACTGGTGAATCAATTCCAGCAGAAAAGGCTGTGGGAGACCGCACGTTCGCTGGCACACTCAATGAACATGGAGCGTTAGAAATCAAATGCGAAAAAATCGCTGAGGACACTACACTTTCCCACATCATTCAACTGGTCGAAGAAGCTCAAGAGAAAAAAGCACCCATACAGAACGTTGCAGACCGATTTACTACGTATTTCTTGCCAATCATGGCAGTTTTATCATCTTCTGTCTTTGCGGTCAGTTATTTCGCGCTTGGTTTTGACGTGGCGCTGGCCAGAACCGTGACTGTTCTCTTAGTCGCATGCCCTTGCGCTCTTTCGATAGCTGTTCCCGTGGCTGTAGCTGGAACCATCGGTAATGCCAGCATGAATGGCATAATAATCAAGGGCGGCACACACATCGAAAAACTAAAGGATGTTAAGCTGGTCGCCTTCGACAAAACTGGCACGTTAACTGTGGGAGAACCCAAAGTTGTTGAAATAAAGACTTTCAGTAATCACTCTGAAGCGGACGTAATTAGGTATGCAGCAATTGCTGAGAAATTCTCAGAGCACCCCTTGTCCAAAGCCATCATCGCTAAGGCAACTGAGATGAGCATGAAAATTCCTGACCCTACGGACTTCAAAACGATTCCAGGACACGGCGTTGACGCCCACTACGGAAACAAGCATATCATAATCGGAACCAAGATGATGGAAACGGAGATTTCAGAAGAAGCGAATCAACTGATGAATCGGGTTGAAAACGAGGGAAAAATAGCTATTCCCATAGCAATTGACAAAGACGTCATTGGCATCATTGTTGTGGCAGACCAAGTTAGGAAGAATTCTGTGGAAGCTATACAGAGGCTCAAGCGCCTAGGCGTCAAAACTGCCATGATAACTGGCGATAACATGCGAACTGCCAAATCTATTGCTGAACAGATCGGTGTTGATGAGTTTCATGCTGAACTTTTACCTGAAGACAAAGTTGCTGCTATCGGAGAACTCAAAAATGGCAGTGTCGTTGCAATGGTCGGTGATGGCGTGAATGATGCTCCAGCGTTGGCGAGTTCGGACGTTGGGTTCGCGATGGGTGCTGCGGGCAGCGATGTGGCAGTTGAAACGGCGGATGTGGCTTTGCTGGGGGATGATTTGACCAAGGTTGAATACGCGATCAGTTTGAGTCGGAAGGCGTTTAGCAAGATGAAGGGAAACATAGCCTACGCTTTTGTTTGGAATGTAATCGCGTTAAGTCTGGCAGCATTTGGTATTTTGAATCCGGTCTTGGCCGTTATTCTTGCAGAAGCCGGATGTATATCTGTGGTCATCAATTCAGCACTGTTATTACTGAACAAGCCAAAAGCTTTCACAGTGATTTAGAGATTATACGGCGTATGGTAGCGATGTCGACTCTATCACGAATATTCAGAAGAAACACCTGTTTGCTATTGGGTTCAGAATAGCCCAACTGAATCTAATGCGCGCGTAGTCATGACGCCATTTTCTTGAGTGATCTCAACGCCAGCATGAATACGACGATTGCGAGTACGCCAATGATGGCGAACGCTTCTAGAATTTCAACACTTTGAAAGTTACCTGCAAACAACGCGCGAGCACCATCAACTGCGTACGAAAATGGATTGATCTTCGCAAGATCTTTGAGCCAAAATGGGGCAAGCGCGAGGGGCAGGATAATACCTGACAGTAGAGAAAGAGGCAGTGTTATCATGTTCAGTGTCGGCGCGAGAGGATCCTCAATTTTATAAAGTAGAGCAAAACCGTATGAAATAGAAGCCATGGTAACTCCGATCAGAGCGTACAGCAAGAGAGAAAGTAAGAATCCTCCTGCATTTACGCTCAGCCCAAACGGGATCGCAACTAGTGTTATCAGCACGCATTGGAGGAGGAGAACAACTGCGTCTCTGAGAACCCTGCCTAAGAGAATTGCTGACCGACTCACTGGAGTCACCAAAAATCGCTCAATTACCCCTGTTCTAATATCATCGATAAGCGAGAATCCTACGA
>DASPTR010000158.1:0-2238 GCA_035623315.1 Candidatus Acidiferrum sp.
TTTGACATGTGCTTAGTGACTATTAGGTCACACGTTGAAACTTCTCCTGCCAACAGTTTTTGTCTATACTCTCTCAGAACCTTCAGGGCTTCAGGGATCTTTTCAAGGAATTCGCTGGAATTCTTGGCTTCAGCAAGTGTCTCTAGCATTTTCGTCTGAGCATCGCACACGAATAGAGGCGTGTCTCTTCTCCTCACTTCAAGACCTCTGACCTTGATTTTGCCGCTTTCCATTACTCCATAGTAACGGTTCAACACTCCGACATTCGGATGCATTTTGGAGGGAAGAAAAACGATCCAGTTGTAGCGACCTTCGAAGCTGAGAGGGATGTTTGTCTCATCGGTTATCTCTTTACAGAGGCTCTGATATTCCTGGTCTGTTGCCCCTTTCTTCTTCAGCCACAGGGAATCAACGATGCCATGAATTATCCTAAACCCTTTCTCTTCAGCGATCCTTGACGCTTTCAGAAAAGCTTCTCTGCCGAAAGCGCATACGCCGATATGCCCGTCCACCGTGCCAAACCTTGCATTTCTGTATCCAAGATAGCCAAAACACGTGACCAGAATCCACTTCAATGCTACCTGACGATTATCGTAGACTTCTCTCAGCCTCTCATCCTTGGTTTCCGATTTTAGCCTTTTGTAACGGAGTCTTTTCGCGATCACAGGCCTCAAAGCCTTAGGCACGACGCCAACTCTCTTCTCGCAAATGTTGTAGCCGAGTTCAGGAATTCGAAGACGTGAGTCAGGGCAGCATTTGCAAAGAACGGTCTCGGCGGAGATGTTATTGTTAACCATAACCGTGGGGTACATTGAGGCAAAGTCAACTTCGCCGACGTCATCGTGCACGCCGACTTCCGGCTCGTAGACGAAGCCCCCGCGGTCTCCAACAAGCAGTTCGAAGGCTGACTTGAAAGCTTCAGGAATACTCTTGTTCCTGGGAATCAACACGTTGTCTTTCATGGCCTGATAGAATTGAATGGAGGACATGCTTGAACCGATTGACGAACGCGCAGCCGCATGCAGTGAAACCCTGCAAGTTCTAGCTACCTCAAACAGTCCATCAAGCCCAGATTCTGCGAGAATAAACGTGTTTTTTTCGTCGACGTGAACCCTACCGTACAATCGCCTCGCTGGAGCCCGATAGAAAGTGCGGCCATAAGAAAAGAAGGTTTTTCCACGAACATTCCTTGCAACGAGGGGAACATCGTCTCTGCCCAGAACGAGCCTATCTAGGACCCCGTTGATTATTGCCCTGCGAACTAGGTAAGGGAAAAGATACGAGTCGCCACCCTTAGTGGCGATGATGTCTGGATCAAACTCTTTCACCGCCCGCACAAGCATAAGCAGCTTCTCTTGCTCATCGTCCACGTCAATCTCCATTTTGTCGCTGCCTTGGCTCACGACGATTTTGCCTATCGGGTCACTGAGTTTGGCAATCTTACCTTGTTTGGCGACTTCCACGTTGATTTTCGAGATTCTCAACGGCGGAAGCTCATAGTCTACACTTTCGGCGGAATCCAGAAGATTATACTTCAAATGGGCATCGTCAGATTCGACCTCAACGAAAGCAAGCGGAAAAATGTCGCGATTATAAAAGTAGAGTTGCTCATGCTTCAAATCGCAGTTGAAAACGTTGTATTGCAAGTATCTTCCGAATTTTAAGACTCTTCGAGTGAACGAGGACAAAGTTCTGCAGTCTTTCAGTGTCACTTCGAGAACTGTTGATTCTTCAGAATCAGTCGCTCTCGCATGCTTTCGGACAAAATCCCATGACACAACCGCATTATCGTAGAGGAACCGGCTGGCAAGCCGCTGTAGGCTGTCTTCCCTGCCTGAAATGTATATTTTGGGTTTGAAACTGTCGACCAATCGTAAGCGTTCGCCGTTTTCAGCTATTATCCATACTGCAAATTCTCCTAGTGCAGAAGGGTATAAGTCGAGTATCCAGCCTCTTGCACGATCAGGGTTGGGTGGGCTTCTGCTTGATTGCAAGGAGTTCTTTCTCCATGTGGTTCAGCCTCTTCTGCTGTTCCAGGAGAATCGACATGATCATGGGCTCAAAAATCTCTGGCCGCGTCGCATTGCTTCCTGCGGACGCGTGGTTCCTGCATGCATCAGTCATCTGCTCGAACGCTTCTCTGTCGTCGGCTCGCAGAGCCTTGGCAAACCCGTTCCAAGTCTGAATCTCCGTGTCTAAGGCAAGCCTGTAAGATTCAACTGTCTTTCCCATAATCAG
>DASPTR010000159.1:0-2773 GCA_035623315.1 Candidatus Acidiferrum sp.
CGTCGGCATAACTGTTGAAACCCGACCCGACTGGGCCAAAGAGCCTCACGTCGATCAGATGCTCAAGATGGGCGTGACACGCGTCGAACTCGGCGTGCAGAACCCGAACGACCAGATTTACCGTCTAGTCGGCAGAAAGCACACAGTACGTGACGTGATAGAAGCCACGCGAATAATGAAAGACGCCGGATTGAGGATAGTTTACCACATGATGCCTGGACTGCCTGGTTCAGACAGGAAAAAGGATCTGGAAGCCTTCAACATGATCTTTTCTGATCCCAATTTCAAGCCTGACATGATCAAGATTTATCCTTGCCTCGTCCTGAAAGGCACCAAAGCATATGAATGGCACGCTCATGGCAGGTTCAAGCCATACGATACTGAAGAAGCAGCCAACCTGATCGCAGAAATAAAAAAGACGGTTCCCCGCTGGATACGCATAATGCGCATCCAACGAGATATTTCCGCAGGACTTATCGTGGCAGGAGTCAAACGAAGCGACCTGCGCGAAGTCGTCCATCAGAAAATGAAGAAGCAAGGCCTCCGATGCGAGTGCATACGCTGTAGAGAAGTTGGACACAGCGCGACAACTGCAAGAGCGAAAGTGAACACAAAAAAAGTCAAGCTTCAGACCACGCGATATCAAGCATCCGAAGGAGAGGAAATCTTCATCTCAGCAGAATATCCAAACAGTGACCTGCTGATCGGCTATTTGAGACTACGTGTCCCATCACCGAAAGCCCATAGACCAGAGATAAAGAGAGAACCGTGTTCAATAGTAAGGGAGCTTCACGTTTATGGCCCCTTGGTCCCAGTGGGCAAACACGTCAGCGACGCTTGGCAGCACAAAGGATACGGTAGCATGCTGTTGGAAGAGGCAGAACGAATCACGAAGGATGATTATAACTTAAGAAAGATCCTTGTCATAAGTGCTCTGGGCACAAAACAGTATTACATGCGGTCTGGCTACGGCTATGATGGCGTTTACATGTCAAAAACTTTGGAGAATTAAAGATGAGCGAGAAAGATGAGACTTCTGGTTACAGTGGAGAAGCCTTGGACATTTTGAAAAAGGCCAAGGTTGAGATTGGCGACAAAGTACGCGTTTCAAGAAAAGAGAGGGCGTATGAGGGAATACTGATTCCTAGGTCCGAATACGGCGACGAAAAACACGTTGTCATAAAACTGAAGAGCGGATACAACATCGGCGTACGCGTTACCGAAGACACAAAGATCGAAAAAACGGGTGAAGGATCCAAGCCGACCTTCAGCGCGCCTCCAACCCCAAACCAGAACCTAAACCTGCCACGGGTGACGATAATGAGCACGGGAGGAACCATCGCAAGTCGCGTGGACTACAGAACAGGAGCAGTTCGACCAGCCCTCTCGGCCAGCGACCTCTACAGCGTCGTGCCAGAACTGGCTGAAATAGCACGCATAGACACACAGATACTCTTCAGCCTCTTCAGCGAAAACATAACCCCAAAACACTGGACAGAAATCTCCAACGCCGTTGCAGAACAAATAAACAAGGGCGTCGACGGCATCGTAATCCCACACGGAACGGACACGATGGGCTACACGGCAGCCGCACTGAGCTTCACCCTGCAAGACCTTCCCGTACCAGTCGTGCTGGTAGGCGCACAACGCTCAGCAGACCGACCTAGCTCGGACGCAGCAACAAACCTGATAGGAGCCGTGACAGCGGCAACGAAGGCCCCATTCGCCGAAGTGACACTTGCCTTCCACGAAACACCCTCAGATCGGGCCATAGTGCTTCACAAAGGCACGAAAGTGAGAAAGTGTCACACCAGCAGGAGAGACACGTTCAAATCCATCAACGCATCGCCCCTGGCCAAAGTCTCAGATCAAAAGATCACGATGTTAACAAGAGATTATAAGAAGCGTGACCGCGCCAGAAAACTAATCTTGAAACCAGAATTCTGCGACAGAGTCGCATTGTTGAAATTTCACCCAGGCATGGACCCAACCGTCCTCGAATGGTACATTAACAAAGGATACAAGGGCATAATTCTGGAAGGAACAGGATTGGGCCACGTCAGCAAATACTTCTTCGATCCGATAAGAGACGCCGTCGAACACAACATCATAGTTGCCATGACCTCCCAATGCATTTGGGGACGAATAAACATGAACGTCTACGCAACTGGCCGCGACCTGCTCGCCCTCGGCGTCATCCCCCTCGAAAACATGATTCCCGAAACGGCACTCGTCAAGCTCATGTGGACGCTGGGACAAACACGAGACACCGAAGAGGCAAAGAAACTGCTCACCACAAACATAGCAGACGAATTTTCGCCTAGAACACTCCTCGACAACCCAGGAGACGAATAAGAGGTCATACTATGAGTCAAGTTAACTATGAAGAAGTAGGATTGAAAGTCGGACTAGAAATCCATCAACAACTCGACACGAAAGCCAAGCTTTTCTGCCAATGCAAACCCGCACTCTTCAAAGAAGAACCCGAGATAACGTTCCTTCGAGGACTCAGGCCCACACAGAGCGAACTGGGACAAATCGACTCGGCAGCCTACTTCGAATTTCAAAAAGGAGTCAAAATCAAGTACGAAGCAAACTCCGAAACCTCATGCCTAGTCGAAATGGACGAAGAACCCCCTCATCCGCTCAACATAGAAGCCGTCGAAACCGTACTCACCGCAGCCCTCATAATGGAAGCAGAGCCCGTGGACGAAATCCACGTCATGCGCAAGACAGTCATCGACGGCTCAAACACCACAGGATTCCAGAGAAC